>CAKSJL010000001.1 GCA_934463345.1 uncultured Oscillospiraceae bacterium
GGACGGAGTTGTCTCAAAAATAAATGACCCGGAAAGCCTTGAAGCAAATGAGCCTTATATTGTTATTCAGGGGAACGGCGGACTTACTGTTACAGGATATATCGGTGAGCTTAATCTTGACCGTATTTCTGTCGGAATGTTCATAAATATTATGCTCTGGGAAACAGGCGAATCCGCACAGGCTGAAGTTACTGAAATCAGTGATATTCCCGTTTCTTATGATTCACAGAACTGGGGCGAAAATCCTAACAGCAGTACCTATTCATTTACAGCATCCGTAACTGACGATATTACGATACCGGCAGATGCAGGCATTTCTATAACTCTTCCGTCACAGGACACAAGTGACAGCATTTATATCCCAAAGGTATATGTTCGTGAAGAGGACGGCAGAAGCTATGTATATCGTGCCGATGACAAAAACCGCCTTGAAAAGCTTTATATAAAAACCGGAAAAACAATATACGGTTCTGAGATCGAAATAAAGGGCGGTCTGTCAGAAGATGACAGAATATGTTTCCCGTATGGAAAAAATATCAGGGAAGGAATCAGAACTGAGGATTCCGACGAAGTATTATGGTAAGGAGGAGAATTACTGATGTTTGAAAATATAAGGCTTTCCTTTAAGGGCATTTTCTCACATAAGGTTCGCTCCTTTCTGACAATGCTCGGAATAATAATAGGTATAGCCGCAATTATTGCTATTGTTTCTACAATTAAAGGTACAAATGAACAGATAAAAAATCTCATCGGTTCAGGAAGCAATACCGTCAATGTATCGCTTTATCAGGGTGAATGGCAGCTGGACTTTCAGTATCAGTCTGTTCCGGAAGGTGTCCCGGTAATATCCGACTCTGTTATAAGTCAGCTGAAAGATATCAAGGACGCCAAGTCTGTTTCCGTCTACAGACAGAGAACCTACTGCGATTCAATATTTTATATGAATACATCCCTTGAGGGTGGAAGTGTTTACGGAGTAGACGAAAATTATTTTTCAGATGCAGGCTACAGCATAAAATCCGGAAAGGGCTTTGGCGAAAGAGAATACAAAGGCGACTTGAAATGCGCAGTTATTGATAATAAAGCTGCTGAAAGCCTGTTTGCCGGTGAAGAACCTGTAGGAAAAATAATAGACATAAGCGGCGAACCTTTCAGGGTAATAGGCGTTGCAGTTTTAAGCAGCAAGTTTGAGCCGGTCATAAATTCCTACGAGGATTACCAGCTTTATAATCAGGACACAACAAGCGGCAAAATCTTTATACCGACAAACACATGGCCGGTAATATTCCGTTATGACGAGCCGCAGAACTGCATTATAACTGCCAGCGATACTGACAGTATGACATCTGTCGGAAAGGCGGCTGAGGAAATCCTTAATGAAAATCTTTCCGTAAAGGACGAAAGCATAAAATACAAAAGTGAAAACCAGCTTGAAAGAGCAGAATCACTTCAGAAGCTCAGCGACTCGACAAACAAGCTTGTTATCTGCATTGCCGGAATTTCACTCCTTGTCGGCGGTATAGGCGTTATGAACATTATGCTTGTTTCTGTTACAGAGAGAACAAGAGAAATCGGTTTGAAAAAAGCTCTTGGCGCAAGAAAAAAGGTTATCCTGGGACAGTTTCTTACAGAAGCAGCCGTTCTTACAAGTATAGGTGGACTTATAGGAATAATTCTCGGTATAATTCTTTCTCAGCTTATTTCAAAATTTGCAGATGTTCCGGTTGCAATAAGCTCCGTTTCAATTCTGGTTTCAGTTATTTTCTCAATGGTTGTTGGAATTGTTTTCGGTCTGATTCCATCAGTCAAAGCGGCTAATCTTAACCCGATCGACGCTTTAAGATATGAGTGAAAAATAAAGTCAGGGTTTTGCATTCCGGCAGGAATAAAATCACTTTATAAAAAGCAAATGGGATATCCTTTATTACAGGATATCCCATTTTTTATAATGCCAGATTACCTAAGAACTCTTCCATTTCCGCCGTTTTTCAGAAGGTTTTCAACTTCCTTTTCAGTAACACGGTTGAAATCGCCCTCTATTGTGTGTTTAAGACAGCTTGCAGCAGCTGCAAAGTCTATTGAAGCCTGATTGTCCTTTTCTGTGATAAGACTATAAATCAATGCAGCAGTAAAGCTGTCACCGCCGCCTACACGATCCACTATCTGAATATCATACTTTTGTGAAAAATATGATTTCTGCTCCTGTGCATCAAAAAGCATTGCACTCCAGCCATTATGACTTGCACTGTAGCTTTCACGCAGTGTAAACGCTGCCTTTTTACAGCCATAGCTTCTGCATATTTCTGCTGCGGCATATTCATAACCTTTCTTATTAAGCTTTCCTGCTTCAATGTCATTGTCCGGTGTTTTTATGCCAAGAACTTTTTCAGCATCCTCTTCATTTGCAACGCATATGTCAACATAAGGCACAAGCTTTGACATTACTTCCTTTGCCTTCTCGCTGCTCCAGAGATTCTTTCTGTAATTCAGGTCACAAGAAACGGTTATTCCCCTTGACTTTGCTTCTTTGCATGCATCAAGGCATATTTCTGCAAGACTGTCTGACAATGCCGGATTTATGCCTGTCCAGTGAAACCAGTTAACATTTTCCAAAATCTTATCCCAGTCAAAATCATTTTTGCCAGCAAGCGCTATTGCGGAGTAGCTGCGGTCATATATTACTTTTGACGGTCTTTGTGAAGCGCCCTTTTCAAGATAATAAAGTCCCATTCTTCCGCCGCCATACACTATTTCCGAAGTATCAACGCCAAAATAGCGCAGAGAATTTGCGGCTGATCTTCCGATATCATTGTCCGGCAGCTTGGTCAGAAAGCAGGATTCCAGTCCGAAATTTGCAAGCGAAACCGCAACATTCGCCTCTCCACCACAAAAAGTTGCATCAAATGAATCCTTTTGCATAAGGCGTGTATATCCCGGAGCTGCGAGCCTTAAAAGCAGTTCGCCAAATGAAAGTACTCTCATTTTTTACTTTTCCTCTCTGTTTATTCTTACATATTTAGGCGTTGTAAGAAATTCTATGTCAGTTTTTTTTGCATAATCCGATAAAACACAGCTCATGCCATTATTCATAGCGTCAAGTATTGCATTTTTTATAACAAATTCCATCTTCTGTTCGGCATAATTTTCGGATGAATCATGAGAATATCCGTCAAAACCTGCGAGCATTATCCTTTTAACCCCAAGATTTATCAGAAATTTCACACACATAAGTCCGGCATTATCCTTTACTGCCTCTACATCATTAAGCAGTGAGCTGTAATCTGTCCGGAGATATGAACTGCTTCCGGGAATATTTGATGTAACAATATAATTACCGTCCCTGTCATCCGGCATATCACGATACCTTCTTAAGTTGCTGAAAAAAACATAATCAGTCTTGATACCTGGACAGTTGAAATTAACGCTTATTGACACAACATTTTTTTCCTCAGCTGCTTTTATGATCTTGTCCTTCTCGTAAACCGAGCTTTTTCCCGGGGCTATCAGCAAAATACTGCTTCGGTTTATTTTTTCTCTCAGCTCGTTGAGATGTGCTTCGTCCGATATACCCGACTGCATATATTTTACATAGAGTTCTTCAATATACGATTTATCAAATTCCGCACGTTTTTCCGGTTCCATCATACTAAATATCTCGTCCATATTTTCGACTGTAAGAGTTTTCTTGTCATCAAGATATCCTGCATAATTCGGATGTGTATTATGCTTTGCAGAAAGATAATTCGGAAGAGAATAACCCCAGTAATTTTTCTGGTAAAATGAATTGAGAATTTCATCAATTATTGTAAGCAGTGGTTTCAGCTTATACTGCGAACCCATATTCTCATTAAGATACTCAACAAAAAGCTCCGTATTAAGATTTCCGGCGCCTCTTCCCATACCATAAACTGAGGAATCTATTATAAGATTTCGGTTTGTCTGAACATCAACCAGGCTCTGGGCATTTGAATAGGCAAGCTGCATATTGTTGTGAGAATGAAATCCTATCCAGATTTTTTCGTCAAGATTATGCTCGATCATATAAAAAAGCCTTATAAGGTTCTTTTTTTTCATCATACCAAAGCTGTCAACAATGTAAAAAGCGTATGGTCCTATTTCGTTTGCAAGCTTTATCATATCAAGAAATTCTTCATCAGAATAGCCCAGCGATACCATAGGCTGCACAAAAACCTTATAGCCCTTTTCCTTTATCCTGCGGCAAAGCTTCAGTGCGTCATGCATGTCCTTTTTATGAAAGGCAAGACGTATTCCGTCAATAGACGATCCATCATAATCAGGAAGCATGCTTATATCATATTCGCCGTAGTTCATCATTGCAACAAAGATTTTTCCGTTTCTTTTTTCAGGAAAGCTTCCTGCCGCCTGTTCCAAAGTATTGAATTTTGTAACATCAGGCTCATACTTTGTTTTTGCGGTAAGAAAACCGCATTCAATTATATCAATATCAGCTTCAACAAGTCCGCTTGTTATTCTTCTTACATTATCAGAGCCAAAACGCCACTGATTGCAGTAGCCTCCGTCACGAAGAGTACAGTCCAGAACGTGTATTTTATTCATTTATACCTCCTGATTCAAGTGAATAAATATAATTGACAACGTGGTAATGTCAATTATTTGTTTATAATATGATTAAAAACTGCGTCTGCGATTGCAAAGTCCTCTGGTTCGTCAATGTCAATGCTCTCAATTTCGCCAACTTCAACAATAAATGGTTTTTCGCCGATTCTTCTGCCCATTCTGGTCATAACCTCTGATTTATAGATATAAAATCCGCTTGTTTCTTCATAAAGCGGCTCCAGATCCTGTGTTCTCGGAATATTGTCAAGAGCGTAGTTAAACGGTCTGCCGTCCTTCCAGAGAAAATCCTGAAGCTTCTTAGCTGCAAATGAGCTGTCGTACTCTCCGCTTTTTACGGCATCAAGTCCCTTTTTAATGCTTTCAGCTGAAATAAAAGGCGCTGTCGTGTGAGTCATAACATAAATATCAGACGGAACATCCGCAGCAAAGCACTGAAGCACCTCGTTCATTTTCGTTGTATCCTGATCCAGCGACTCGCTTCGCTTCAGATACTTTACACCCTCCGGAAGGTATTCCTGTATATCCGGATTGCTGCAATATACATAAACCTCGTCAATCCCATCAACCTTTAAAAGCGTTGAAAGGATATATTTGCAAAGCGGCTCGCCGCCAGTAAAACTTTTTGTATTTTTCTGCGGCAAACGACGGTTATTTAATTTCATAGGAACGATTGCTGTAATCTTCATTTCTTTCCTCCTGCAATAACATCCTCATATTTTTTCCTCGGAATGGAATCTATAACTGTCTGTGCAGAACAGTTAACAAGCTTTATTCCCCTGCGGCTACAGTAACTGTAAAGCTTGCGATAGCCTTTAAGAGTTTCAAGATAAGCCTGTGTGTACTCCTCCAGACCGTTTTTCTGAACAATATACTCCATCCTTTTCTTTTCATTTTCTGTCACATTATAGGCATAGTCGCTGTCATCGTTTATATGCAGCGATGACTTCATTGTAACCATAAGACTTGTATTATCACAGCCAAGTATATAAATCTCAGAAAAACCCATATATATTGCCGCTATTATACACCATTGAACAACAGTTCCATACCATGGGACGTTCTTTGTAAAGTCCATTTCCCTGCTGTAATTTGCAGTCATGTAAACATCAGACAAGAAATAATTCATATTAAGCGTCTGTTCAAAGCCGTACTTTTTAGAAAATCCAAGCTGCTGTATCGGAAAGAAAACCTGTATATCAGGATTCCCCTCATTTACTCTTTTCATTTTCTCAAGAAGCTCCATATCCTCCGGCTTGTTTTCATCAATCTGAAAAAAGTTTTCATCTGCCCAGAAATGAAAATTAGGCTTTATTTTCTTAAAGCTTTCATTTCTTGCCGCCTGATTCACTGTAAAAACATATTCATCAGCAAGCAGTGACAAATCCTGCTGTTTAAGCGACGGGCCATTTCCGATTACAAAACAACGCTTTCCCGCATAAGCTTCTTTAAATCTCACATTCTTTTCAAGCTCAGGAATCCTATGAAGTTTGTATGATAAATTTTTTTTGAGATTCTGAACTGAATACAGCGCATCTAATATTTTTTCAGCCTTATTCATATATTCTCCTTATAAATGTTGCCGGATTTCCTGCCCATATTTCGCCATCAGGTATGCTTTTTGTAACAACTGAACCTGCGCCGACAATACTTTTTTCACCGACAGTAACTCCCTTTAAAATAATACTGTGTGCGCCGATAAACGCACCTCTTTTAATAGTTACAGGTAATGATTTTATATGTGTATCCGGCTGTTCCATTCTTTGTTCAAATTTAATTGAATGGAAGTCAGTATCATATATTTTACAGCCGCCGCCTATCATAACATCATCCTCAATAGTGATATTTTTCATTGACGCAATGGCTGTGTTTGAAATTCCGACGTTATTTCCTATATTTATTAAACCATTCTCCAACACAAGAAATGAAGCTGAGGAATTTCCACCTATAGGGTTATACTTGATTTTAGCATTACAAACAAAATTATTGCCTATTATAATTTTTCCACGAACTCCATGTACTTTTAAAACACCATTTATCTTTGCATTTTCGCCGCATGCAACCCCTTTAAGTTTAAATATAACCATATTTGCAGCTTTATTATACAATGAACATATTTTTTTTAGCGTTCCAAACATTCATTTCCTCCTGCATACGACATTTCTCACATTTTAAAAATGATGAGTTGTATTAATTCTGGCATCAGGCGAACAGGTTATTTTATCGGGATTCTCATTAAAATATGCTCCCCACCAGCCAAACGAACTATTTGTGACAATATTATGCCTGCATGCTGACATAAGCTGCATATCACGATAGCTTTCCTCGCCCTTGTTCCAGTCAACAAATCTTACATTGTCTCTGGAAAAATCAAGTCCGAATATCTCGCCATTATTTCTGCACCATTCGATACTTCCCGGATCGCAGAAAAAGTAAAATACAGGATTCTGCACCTTTGATTTTATAAATTTTACCGCCCTGCTGAAATATCCGTATTTATAATAGCAGCCATTTCTTGAAAGCATGTCCCCACGTCTTGCATGAATCGCAACAGAACAGCCACTGGTAATTTCTCTGTATGCCTCAAGATTTTTCTCATCGGTTATTTCCGGAAATCTGAAAGCTTCTTTTATTTCCCTGCTGATTTTTTCAATTCCGCTGTTGACGTTCATAAATTTAAGCGTATGTCCGCACAACGCATCCTCTGAATCAAGTCGGAAAAGAGTGCTGCAATAGTCCTCTGAGTTATCCCTTTTTACCTTTGACTGCTGAAGCTTTCTGCGGACATTATATCCCAGAGCTGTTTCATTAAAGAATTTTCCCAGTGCAACCCTAAGCTTCTGCTTTGCAGTATCGGAAGAAAGTTCCAGACTCTGACATTTATTTTTCAGTGAAAGTCCGCCGCAAACGTTAAGCGCCTTTGAAATCGCCTCATCATAGCTCCAGCCATTTTCCCAGAACCGACTTTCATTTACAGACCTTATAACGCCCGACCACTTTGAATCACTGAAAAGCACCCTGATATCACGAGCGTCACAGCCAAAGACTCTTGCAAGTTCATAACCGTTCCACTGAGATATAACTTTATGGCTTTCGGGAATATCATAAATTATCTTCTCAATATAGCATTCTTCATCAGGATGACTTTTTTTCACAGCCAGATATTCAGCGTAATCAAGCATCTGATTTCCAAAACCTGATTCTATATGAATTACTTTCATTTTACACACCCTTTATGATGAAATTTGCCTTAAAAGTTTACTATAATACACATTATCCAACGCTGAATGCTTTATGTTAATAGTTATAAGGCTGAAATAAATAAGACAGAACGGAACGTTTAAGAGCGTTTCTCCGCCTACGCAGTTGACCAGTATCATGATTCCGATCACACGCTGAAGTCTGTTCCCACGATACATTGCAATAAATATACCAGTAAAGAGCAGCGTTGTTCCGATTATTCCAAATGAAAACAGCATCTTCATAAGCGAAGTATAGTAAAATTCCGGTTCGATCATTCCGTAGCCGAAAAAGAACCTGTACGGACTTTCGAGCATCATGTCCATAACCTTGTCGATATTGCCGAAATGCCCCTCGATACCGCTGTAGTTCGAGCCGATTCCAAGCGTTCTGTCATACATCGCCTTGAAGTAGCTGCTGTTGAGTATCACAGCAAGCGTAGCAGGAAGTCCTACAAATATTGCCCCGGCAATGTAAACGCTTATCTTGTTTTTGAGAATCGAATCCCTGAATACCATCCATATTCTTATACCCCATAAAAGCGCCAGGAATATATATCCTGTCGTTGAACGGGAAGTAATAAGACCTACTGAAATAATGGCTGCGCCTATCCAGTCACGTCTGTCCAGCTTTTCATGCAGGAAGAGATAAAAAGCGAGCGATACTGCTATATATACACAGTAATGCTGCGGCTCTGACAGAAAGGCATGAGACCTTATATCCTCTCTTGCCCAAAGATTCTCGCTTATATGCAGATAAAGCTGATTCGTCATGTCAGAGAGCAGCGTTGCCCCCGGTATTGTTCCCGGAATAAAGATTCCTGTCGCTCTGTAAACAATTATCTGTACATTTGCAAATATAACGGATATTATTGATATTACATTTATCGACTTTACTGCCAAAGGAAAAACAAGATGATTCTTCGATATAAAAAAGCAGAAAAATAAAAAGACGATATAATGTATCGTATTTATTGTAATATCGCTGACGAGTCCTATATCAAGCATAAGCGTTGTAATATAGTTAAATATGAGATACAGCAGAAACGGCAGAAAATAATAGCAGGCGGAAATATTTATTCCTCCTTTTTTTATCAGTCCATGTATTCCCATAAATATTACATAAAAAAACAATACTACTGTTCCAAGCGGTATTGATCCTGCAACAGCATACATATTCAGCATCGGAATAAGCACAAGTATTAACGTATATATTTTATCAATCATATAATCCTCTGAAACTGTAATAAAAATCCTCAAGCTGCTTTGCCGTACGGACAATATCATAGCCGCTTTTGAAAATTTCCTCCGAAGTATCCCTGCGAACTGTATCAGCCCTTTTCAAAATCTCTCTGCTCCATACCTCATAGGGTTCACTCAGCGGCAGTCTTGTTATAAGGTCGGTCACAACAGCTTCTTCAGGGACTTCATCCGACACAACTGCCGGAAGTCCGGCTGCCTGTGCCTCAATATTAACTATTCCCAGACCTTCCCATGCAGACGGAAGCACAAAAACATCCATAGCCTGCATATAGTCATTTACATTTTTTCGTGTTCCCATAAACATTACACTATCATCCAGACTATAGTCATGAACCATAGTCTTTATTTTTTCCTCAAGCTCACCGCCGCCGATAAGCATAAGAACAGTGCTGCTGTTTTCTTTGTGAATATATTCAAAAAGTTTTATTAAAAACTCATGATTTTTCTGAGCCATAAATTTTCCGACATGTCCTATGACGATCTTGTTTTCAATTCCCAGTTCATGACGAATTCTTTCTCTTGTGGTTTCATTAAAAGTGAAATTCGGTACAACAATCCCATTTTTGACAAGTCTGCACCTATTTTCTTCAACCGCCTTTCTGCCGAAGCTCCATTCTCCTGCCGGCTCTGAACACATAAACATGTGGGTACAGTATTTTTTTATAAACATTTTCTCATAGTAGAAAAAGAAGGTTTTAAGGCTGAATCTGCATTTTGTATTATGGCTGTGAGCAATTCTCACCGGTATTCCGCATTTTTCAGCAATTTTCAAAGGCCAGAGATTAAGCTCCGAATGACAGTGAACAATTTTATATTCCGGATGATCTCTGTAGACTTTTTCAACAGCTGACGCATATGCATTATAGTGAAACGGATTAAACGGCGGCGTTCTGTAAATTTTTCCGCCCATTTCTGTTATTTCATCCTCAAAGCAGCCTTTCTGCTCACGATGTACTATAAAATCAAACTGAACCTTTTCCCTGTCAACATTCCTGTATATATTCATGAGCAGATTTTCAATTCCGCCCTGATCCATTATTACATTTTCATGCAAAATTCTTATTGGTTTCATTTATTTCTCCCCTGAAGCTTAGGCATAATGGTAGAATGAAGAATTCCAACCGCCCTCACAGCTATAAAATCCGGCAGAACATTATAAATTTTTGTCATAAGCTTCTTTTTTCCGGAACGATTGTCTTTCCTGAACGGTTCATTTTTCCATGGTGATGCTGATTTATATTTAAGCCACTGCTGCGCATAAGGATGACGGCTTCCCTCAATCCATGGTCTGAGCGATGCAAAGCTTGTCGTAAAATGAATTATAACAGGTTCTCTCTTTGCTCTGTTGAACTGTTCTTGTGTATAGTACTCAACCGGATGCCTGAAGCTCTGAAGCTTTTTATAGGTAAAGTCATAAAGCATTGTATAACAGTTATATTTCAGGTCAAGCTGTTTTATTTTGTCTGCCATAACACCGTTTATTATACCCTGGTCAGCATAAGGAACATCTCCGTTGTATTTGTCAAAAAACGCCATAAACTTTTCAGGCGCATTTTCATTACGCCATTTTTCCAGGTTTATAAGCAGAATACCTGCATTTATATAGTTTTCCTTGCCGCTGAGTCCAATATTCCTGAAATGATGAATACTTATAGGATCTTTGACTCCGGCGCCGTAAAAGCCATTCAGGTCAGTATTATAAAGCTCTTCAACCGAACCGACAACAAGTGTATCGCAGTCAATGTAGAGTGCCTTTGTAACGTCGGCAGGAAGAATATCTGTCATAAAAAGGCGTGAAAAGGTAGAAAGAGAGCCTCTTTGCTGCTTCATGTCATCTGTAAGATACTTTTTTACGTCATAAAATATTATTTTTCGGTTATATATTCCAGTCAGTTCAAGAAGCCTTTTTTTGTTTATGTCCGATATGCTGTCCTCAAGAATATGAATGCAGATTTCCTCTGCCTTTTTGTTATTTTCAAGCAGTGATAATATTGAAATACCCATAATCTCAGCAAAATTATCATCACTTGCGTAAACCACATTGATCATTAGCCTGTTCTCCAAATTATTTTTTCATATAGTCACACATATTTATTATATAATTTAAAATCGTCAATGTCAACCGTTTAAAAATAAAATGGTACAAATTACGCTTTTTTTCTATAAATCAAACAAATATACCGACATGCCATGCGTTGTTTTCCGCATAACACACCGGTATAATTATCCTTATATTATCTTTATAGAAATATTGTTTTCACCCTGATCGACTGTACCTTCCGGAGAGCCTATATCAAGTGTTCTTGCTCCGCTGAGCTTTACATCTATATCATTTCCGTCAAGGAATATAGTTCCATTTCCGCTCTGATCGCCTATGCCGGTTGAACTGAATCCATCAGCTGAAAGTGAAAGCTTAGAATTTTCAGCACGAACCTCCATGCTGCCACCGTTTGAACCGATACAGCAGGCATGCTTGGCAACAAGACTGATGTCAACATTTCCGCCAAGAATTTTCACAGTTCCCGAACCCGTATCAAGAACGCCTATACCTATAACATTTCTGCCAGAGCTTTCTATTTTAATATTTCCCGTCGAAACAACTGAAGCTGAAGCTCTGAGACTTCCTACTGAAACATTTTCAACACTTGAATTATCTATGTCAAGACTACAGTTATCAGCAATTTCAACAATAGCATTTCCTTCGGCGTTACCGATTGATACGCAGGTTTTTCCTGTATTCTCCATCGAAATATTTCCCGAAACAAGCCTGATAATGCTGTCAGACGGATTTTTTCCTCCGCCAATTGCAATATTTTTCAGACCATCAACATCAATTGAAAGAATGCCATCCATATCAATCGTTATATTTCCATAAGCACTGTTTATGTCTGCGCCTACTCCGTAAGGGTCATCACACTCGGAAACAATTTTCAGCAGACCGCTGCCTGTCAAGGTAAATGACGCAGTTTCCGGAACATAAATTCCATTTCCTTCAATGACATTTTCACCCCCAGTCACAATGGTAAGTGAAGAATTTTCACCAACAGAAATTGACGGTTCGTCATTACCCATATTTATACATACATTTTCAAGCGTTAGAGTGCATTCAATTCCATCCTCAACAATTATCCTCATGTTGAGCGCACTGCCTCCGACAAGCTTTACAGCGCAGCTGCTCTTTATAATTATCTCGTCATAGCTCTCGCTGCTTATGTCATCGGTATTTATGACATCCATATCATCAGTTATACAGAATGGTCTTGCATGATTCTTAATTGCGTTTGCTGTTACTATTTCATCCTTGACCTCTCTGGATATCTCATAAAGTATAAAAGGCTTTGGACGTGACGTGTAATAACCCTGAATAAGGTCAACCCCCAGGTTTATAACAGTTGCAAGCTCCGACGAGGTTTCAATTCCCTCCGCAAGCGTTTTTATGCCATTTTCCATCGCAAATTCAACAACCCCTGATACAAGCTGCTGTTTTTTTACGTTGCTGTCTATATCAGTAATCAATGAACGGTCAATTTTTATGTATTCAGGATTGTATCTTATAAGGTTTGCTGTATTTGAATAGCCTGTTCCATAATCGTCAAATGCAATTTCAATTCCGGCTTCCTCACGTCTTTTATTGAGCTTTGCCAGAAAATCATCCGACAAATTTGCCTGCTCTGTAATTTCAATTACAACCTTGTTCATAAGGTTTCCGTAATGATCGTAAAGCGTTGAAAAGTCGCTGTCATTGAGCATATGATCCGGAATACTGTTAATAAACAGCTTTTTATCCCTGAACATTTCACTGTTATCGTTAAGTATTTTCATAACATTGAAAAATGTTTTCTTCTCAATGTCGTAGGTACGTCTTTGTTTTTTTGCTATTTCAAGCATCTGAAAAGGATTAAGATATTTGTTTCCGGTAGTTCTCATAAGCGCCTCATAGCCGTAAACCGCACCAGTCTTCCCGTCAACAATCGGCTGCATGTGATATTCAAACAGATTATCATCAATTATTTTACAGAATATCTGAGCGTCCGTATAAAATTCTCTTTCCTTTTCATAGGTGTTAAGCTCAAATTTCTTTATCATTCCCGTAGTATTTTCAAGAATCTCAAACAAAGCAAAATTTGAATAGTTCACAAGCTTGTTAAAGTCTCTTGAATCGTCCGGATAAAGGCAATACCCGCAGTTAAGCGAAAGTCTGGCATCGCTTCCCGGTATAAGCGCTTCTCCAAAGTCGTCCGTAACCTTTGTTTCATGAACCGCTTCTGAAATCTGCCCTATAAGCTCGACAGCCTCACGTTCAGTTTTATTCTTAAAGAAAACCAGGAATTCGTAATAAGGCGTTGATCCGATTATAACATTGTCAGATGTAAAATGAGATACTGTTCTTGCCGCACAGGATATACACCTTTTGCTATTATCAATCCCAAGAATCTTGTTCATATGGTTTATACCATTTATATGAAATGTTGCAAGACAGCCATATTCCAGATCCTTTGATTCAGAAAGAATTCTCAGCTCTTCAAGAAAAGACTCACGATTGTTAAGCTTTGTGAGCGAATTAAGAATGCTGAAAGACTCAGAAAATGTTATTTCCTGCATCATTGATGTCATATCCTTAACAAATCCGAGCCACTGTCCGTTTCTTTCGATCATGCTGAGCTTTATCCAGAAGCATTCACTGCCGCAGCGGTAATTATATATGTGACGCTTATTATAAACTGGTTCAACAGTTATTCTTTTCAGAATATCAAAAAAATCCTTTTCTGACATCGAACCGTCATCAGAGGTTTTATGAAGCCTTAATATTCTGTATGTATTATCATCGAGATAAGCGGCTTTTCTCCCTGAAATATATTTAAACGCTCCTGTATCAGGAAAAACGCTCTCAAATATCTGCCACTCCTCACTTATTTTACTATAATTGTCAGGTCTTGAAAAGTCAAATATCCCCATCAATTTTATACCTCATTTTCCGCAAATAAAACTGACTGTGCAGCTTTGCAACAATATTTTATGCAATCTTTACTCTTATATAATTATACCCAACATTTTAATTTATGTCAATAAGGACAAAAGAAATACTTGTAATGATATTATGTCAAAAAATAAATTAAGAGACGTCTCCTCAGAGAACATCCCTTAATTCGCAGAAATCAAAATATATTAGCCTTTAAACGTATTTAAACTTACATTATCCGTTTAAGATGTGTTGATACCCTAACTATCAAGCTCCCTGAAGCCTACAGCCTCAAAGCCTTCTTCCTCAATCTTTTCCGCAATGCTCGCATTATCAGCTGCAATATCAGCTTCCGCCCAACCTGCATCAGGATCGACAACAATGTTGATTGCCCCAAGCTCCTCTAATGCATTCTTTACTGCATTTGCACAGTGCTCACAGCTCATTCCATCAATATCAATATGCTTCTTCATAGCCTTAATTCTCCTGATTCTGTTTTAATGTGAAATTCCAGCTGTCCCTGCACATATCATCAAGATTCAGCTTTGCTTCCCAGCCGAAAAGCTTCTTTGCCAGAGCTGTATCAGCATAAGAGGTTGCAATATCTCCGGCACGTCTTGCTGTAATTTCAACCGGTATTTCTTTTCCGCATGCCTTTTCGTATGCCTTTACAACGTCAAGAACGCTTGAGCCTTTTCCTGTTCCAAGATTTACCGGAGTAAATCCCTTATGCTCAAATGCGTACTTCAAAGCAGAAATATGCCCCTTTGCAAGGTCAACGACATGAATATAATCTCTGACGCCTGTTCCATCCGGCGTATCATAATCATTTCCGAAAACTCTCAGCTTTTCAAGCTTTCCCGATGCAACCTGCGCAATATACGGAACGAGATTATTAGGAATTCCGTTCGGGTCTTCTCCGATAAGTCCGCTTTCGTGCGCACCAATCGGATTAAAATACCTGAGCGCAGCAACGCTCCATTCCTTGTCCGGAACAGTAAGATCCTTCAGTATCTGTTCTATCATTACCTTGGTATAACCGTAAGGATTTGTTGCAGATGTTGGCATATCCTCAGTATATGGTGCCTGATTGCTAACTCCGTATACAGTTGCAGAGGATGAGAATACTATTGTTTTACAGCCATATCTGTCCATAACTCTGAGCAGATTAATTGTACCTGAGATGTTATTTTCATAATATTCAAGCGGCTTCTGCACCGATTCTCCAACAGCTTTAAGTCCTGCAAAGTGTATAACAGCATCAATTTCATTTTTTTCAAATATTTCAGCTGTCGCATCTATATCAAGCATATCAGCCTTATAAAATTTAACTGGTTTGCCTGTTATTTTTTCAATTCGCTCTATGCTTTCCTCTTTTGAATTAACAAGGTTATCCATAACAATTACTTCAAAACCTGCTTCAAGAAGCTCAACACATGTGTGACTTCCTATAAATCCAGCACCGCCGGTAACCAAAATCTTTGACATATTAATCTCCATTCTGCCGCAGATAATAATGCGAAAAACGAACGCCCCTTTGTGCGGCAAACCAAGGAAGCACTCGCAGGCTATACATTTATTTCAGTACAGCCCTTATGCCTTATTTTTAATATATGACATCTTCCCGGACCGAGCAGCTTTTCGGTCTCTGTCTTAAAATGATCGAGCATATAGTTTGGAACAAACGCCTGAACTGTTCCGTTAAAACCACCGCCATGAACTCTGAATGCACCTTTTCCATCAAGGAGTCTGTCGCACAGTGCCAAGGTTATGGAAAGAGGCTGGTTTATAACATCTGATGCCGAATATACATTTTGTAAATACATAAAGGATGATTTGCCCGAATTACTTATTTCATGCAAAAAATCCTCAATATTGTTTTTGTTCAGAAGCTTTGCACACTTTACAACACGCTTATCCTCTTCAAAGAAATGCCATGCCCTTAGTGCTGCACGATCGCCGCAGCGCCTTCTGACATCGCCGAGATACTCCATAAATTCGTCCTCGCTGACTCTTGAAAGTGCCTGTTTTCCGAAAAAGTTCGCAACCCTTTTCATCTCTCGCGGTATAGCTTCATATTCCTTGTTGCTGACTTTAGACGGAATCTGGCTGTCAAGTATACAGACAGTATACCCTGAACTTTCAAAATCATAATCAACTTTAGTTACAAATGGTGTATCGCTGTCATAAAAATCTATCCAAAGCATACCGCCCAGAGCAGATGTCAGCTGATCCATCAGACCACATGGCCTTTTGTAATAATAATTTTCGGCAAACTGACCGATTTCAGCGATTTCCGCAGGTGAAACTGAGCCATCCATATAAAGGCTGTTCATAATACCGCCTATAATAACCTCAAACGCCGCAGAGGACGAAAGTCCGGCACCGCTTATTATATTTGAGGTCGTATAGCAGTCAAAACCGCTCAGCTGCCTGCCCATTAGATAGAAACGGGCAGCAATTCCTCTTATCAGCGCAATTGACTTATAAGCCTCCTGTGGATAAGGGTCAAGGTCGGAAATGACAAAATCGCCAAGAGGTGAATATTCATGCGGATCACTTTTTACAGTTACTGAGACAGCTATTTCGTCCATAGGAAAGCCTTTTGATTTTATTCTTATAACGCCGCTGTTATTTGGTGACACAATACCAAGAGTATCCATATCAACTGCTGCCGATAAAACATTACCCCACTGATGATCAGTATGATTTCCGCAGATTTCAGTTCTTGCTGACGCAGAAAAGATAGTTACCTGACGATCAGTGCCAAACTGATTTTCAAACTCATTAATCGCTTTCATAACACGACTTCTGTTATACAAAACATTCTCGCCGCCATAAAGCGCCTCAAGCTGGTCATCATAATACCCTGAACCGACATTCCGCAGAACATCATCTACATTTGTCATTTATCACACCCCTTTTTAAGGCAATATTGCTGATGCACAAGCCCTGTTTCTTTTTATATTATACAATAAACGGATATTTTTTTCAAGTGTAATTGCAAAATTCGCAGAAATATTGTATAATATACACATATAAATTATGCGTATAGTGTGAGATATCACATTATTCAGATTTTGGAGTTTATTATGCAGAAAATTTTAGGGTACATGAGAAAAGCTATTCAGGAATTCGACCTTATTTCTGACGGTGACTGCATTGCTGTAGGAATCTCCGGCGGCAAGGACAGTCTTGTGTTGTTAAACGGTCTGGCGCTTTTAAGGCGCTTTATCGGCATTGATTACCGCATTGTCGGGATAACGCTTGACCCACAGTTCAATGGCATTCCCGGAAATTATTCCTCCGTTGCTGAGCTGTGTGAGAAACTTGGGATCGAATATCACGTCATAATGACCAGAATAGGCGAAATTGTTTTCGATGTCAGAAAAGAACAGCATCCATGCAGTCTCTGTGCCAGAATGCGAAGAGGGGCGCTTCATGATGCTGCAAAAGAATTCGGTTGCAATAAGATCGCCCTTGGACACCACTACAATGACGCTGTTGAAACCTTCGTTATGAATCTCTTCACAGAAGGGCGCATTGGTTGTTTTTCGCCTAAAAGTTACCTGTCACGAAAAGATCTTACTCTCATAAGACCGCTTGTCTTTGCCCCTGAAAAGGAAGTCAGAAAGGCAGCATTGAAATCGGAGCTTAAAATTGTTAAATCAAAGTGTCCTGCGGATGGTCACACCAATCGTGAACGAATGAAAACATTTCTTGCAGAAATGGAAAGAAAGGATAACGGCTTTACAGACCGTCTTTTCGGAGCAATGAGGAGAGCAAATGTCGACGGCTGGGGCGGAGTAAATTACGTTCCGAAACCAAAAGAGGACTAAATAACAAAAAGAACGCCTTTTAATGAGACGTTCTTTTTTTATCCGGAAATATAAAAACTCCCCAAAAGGGGAGTTTTTATTAAAAATTAAGGACTAACTATTTAATTAGTGCTTCTTCTTAAGAACAACTGCTGTTGCACCAGCTGTAACAAGACCTGCTACTGCTACTGCTACGCCTGCTGTACCTGTCTTAGGTGAACCAGTTGAAGCTGGCTTAGCTGTTGTCTTAGGAGCTGCTGTTGTAACTACAGGAGCAGCTGTAGGAGCGTCTGTTGGAGCATCTGTAGGAGCGTCTGTAGGCTCTTCAGTTGGTTCTTCTGTAGGCTCTTCTGTTGGGTTAGCAACTGTGATTGTACCAGCGATAAGGTCTGGATTCTCAACGAACTCGCCATCGTTATCGAACTGGTCAACGCCAACTGTGATGTCATATACTGTGCCATCTTCAGCATCTTCTGGAACTGTAAATGTCATTGATGTGAAGTCTGTAGAAAGACCAGCTGGAGCTACGAATGTAGCAGCTACTGTAGCTGTACCGTCGCCATTGCTTGTTGCATCCTGAGCAGCCATGTTGCCAGGAAGAACATTTGAAGCTTCAAGAGCCTCTGGATATGTGATAGAAACAACACAGCCCATTGATGTACCGCAATCAACGAGTGAAACTGGAAGTGTAACTGTTTCACCAGCTGCTGCTGTTGCGCTACCTACCTGGATACCTGCTGCACTTGCAGACATCATTGATGCTGCGCCAAGTACTGCCATAGAAGCGAGTACTGCGATTGACTTTGAAAATACATTCTTCATTTTAAATTTTTCCTTTCTTTTCTATATTTGTTACACATAAGCCGGTAAAATTCCGGCCTATGTGAGAACAAAGCGAATGATATATTGACTTAAGACCTATAATTAGTCCTTAATCCAATTCTGATGATCCTTGCTAACCTTATCCCAGTTTCCGCCGTTTGCCGGAAGAATGAGCTTAGCTACGTTGATAGCATCGTAAATGTTTACTACGCCGTCTTCGTTGTTATCGCCAAGGAAGTACTGGAATGTATCCTTAGGGATATTTGCAGCTGGCTTAGGAAGGATGAACTTAGCGATGATGATAGCATCGTAGATATCAGCTGACTTGCCTGCGCTGTAGTTAGCGTCACCACGAGGTCCAATCTTAACTGGGATTGTGCCTGTGAATTCCTGTCCGTCGATTTCTACAGTGTATTCAACTTCGTAATCGAAGTCCTTACCATTGTATACTTCACCAGGTGTTGTAGCAAAGCTGATTGTTGCGTCAGCTGTTACATCTTCACCAGCAGCATTCTTAACAACAATACCGTCTGTGAAGAACTCAACGTTATCACTGTGGTACCACTGATCCTGGAAGTCGTCAATATCATAATCTGTTACGATTGAGATATCACCTGTAGTAGGAACAGCTGTTGTTGTAAGTGTACCTGGAACTGGTACGATTGATGTAAGGATTACATAAGATGTTACTGGAACAATGTTAGTTACATTTTCAATAGATGTAACCTTTTCTACAGAAGTAACCTTTTCAATTGATGTAACCTTTTCAATAGAAGTGATTACGTCAATGATTGTACCTGGTACTGGTACGATTGATGTTACTGGAACAATGTTAGTTACATTTTCAATAGATGTAACCTTTTCTACAGAAGTAACCTTTTCAATTGATGTAACCTTTTCAATAGAAGTGATTACGTCAATGATTGTACCTGGTACTGGTACGATTGATGTTACTGGAACAATGTTAGTTACATTTTCAATAGATGTAACCTTTTCAATTGATGTTACTGGAACAATTGATGTTACTTCAACAACCTTAATGGATGTTATTTCAATGATAGAAACGTTTGTCTGAGGTGCCTGTGTTGAACCAGCTGTTGTTGGTGCAGCAGTAGAAGCAACTGTTGTAGCAACTGTTGTTGGTGTTGGTGTAGTAGCTGCTGTTGTTGCGGCTGTAGTAGCACCTGTTGTAGCACCCTTGATTGTGATTGAACCTGGATTTACGATTGGTTCAAGGTATGTTGTACCTTCACCGCCGTTCTTTACGTTAACAATTGGCTTAGCAGCGCCGTTTGAACCCTGGATGTCGATATCATATACATCGCCAGCCTTAGCAGCATCTGAAACCTTGAATGTAAGAACTGCGAATGGAGTTGATGGGTCATTTGTGATAGGTGTAGAAGCTGAGCTTACGATGTAAACGCCTTCTTTTACATTGATTGTTGCCTTAGCAGCAAAGCCCTTGCCCATCTTCATGCTTGTGAGTTCGAGCATTGACTTGTCGTAAATTGCTCTTGCCTCGAAGCCTCTGATTGTAAAGCCATCAGTATCAGCATACATATTAACTGTTACTGTTTCGCCTGGCTCTGCTTCAACCTTGTCAGCCCAGATCTTAGCTGTGCCTTCATATGTCTTGTTGCCGCTTGTAGAAGTTGTAGGAGCCTGTGTAGGAGCAGCTGTTGTTGCGCCTGTTGTAGCACCCTTGATTGTAATTGAACCAGCATCTACAATTGGTTTGAGGTATGTTGTACCTTCGCCGCCGTTCTTTACGTTAACAATTGGCTTAGCAGCGCCGTTTGAACCCTGGATGTCGATATCATATACATCGCCAGCCTTAGCAGCATCTGAAACCTTGAATGTAAGAACTGCGAATGGAGTTGATGGGTCATTTGTGATAGGTGTAGAAGCTGAGCTTACGATGTAAACGCCTTCTTTTACATTGATTGTTGCCTTAGCAACAAATCCCTTACCCATCTTCATGCTTGTGAGTTCGAGCATTGACTTGTCATAAATTGCTCTTGCTTCAAAGCCTCTGATCTTTTTGTCATGTGTATCAGCATACATATTAACTGTTACTGTTTCGCCTGGTTCTGCTTCAACCTTGTCAGCCCAGATATCAGCGTCGCCTTCATATTCCTTGTTGTCCTCTGTTGGCTGTGTTGTTGGTGCAGCTGTAGGAGCAACAGTTGTTGGTGCAGCTGTAGGATCAACTGAATCACCAAGTGTAATTGTAGCAATTGTTGAATTGCTTCTTACGCTCTTGCCATACTGAACAAGTGTTGTACCACCTACACCTGAAGTTACTGCGAATGAGCTGTCGAAATCTACTGTGTACTTGCCAGCAGCCATGCTTGGGTCAAAAGAAACATCGAATGTTACAATTGACTTTGAAAGATCCTTCTTTACAAATGGTGAGAGACCATCATTCTGAATAAAGAAGCCTGTCTGAGACTGTGGCTTTGATGTGTCAGCCGGGTCAATACCTGTCTGACCAAAGTCCATTGTTGCCTCACCGAAACCATCTGCTACAGTCAAAGCATTATCTTCTGTAATTGTCATGTTTGTAAAGGTCATGCCGCTTGCACTACCTACAAAAGATGTCAGGAGCAATGTAACCTGCTCAGCATCATCATAGTTATCACACATAAGTGAGATTGTGGTTTTGGCATTACCAGCCTTAACTTCATCCATTGTAAAGGATGACTTTTCAGGCTTAAGCGTCAGAGCCATTGTTGAAGTCTTTTCAATGACATCAGCCGCTGATACAGTTGTAGCAATTGCATTAGCAGCCATTGTAGCTACCATAGCGATTGATGTTACAACTGAGAGAAATCTTCTCTTCTTCATCAATATTTTTCCTTTCTGTCTGTCATGCAGACATTTATTTTTTTCTGCGGATCCCCCGCTATTTTAAGCTTTTCAGCCTAAATTCTTTATCCTTTACTTTCCGAGTTCGTCAATGCTGATTACCATTGCCGCATAGTTCATGATAATCGCACTGTCTGAAGAATTAATTACATTATCTCTTACGCAGTCTGCATTAGCCTTGCCCTCAGCTGTGATAGGGTTTGACTCCTGATTCAGAAGGTACATGTTAAGTGCAACAACGTCACCAATGTTTACATCGCCGTCAACATTAACGTCGCCGTACTTTGTGCCGTCAGGAATATCCTCTGTCTCAACCGGACCTGTCGGGTCTGTAGAATCACCTGTTATATGAACGTTGCCATCTGTAAATACCGGTGTATAAACAGTTGTTGCTTCGTCCTCAGCCATATAGCCGAATACAACAGTTGTGTTTGTTGTGGTAGAGCCTGGTGTTGCTGCTCTGTCAATCGGTACAACCTTGAATGCTGCGTCAGCACCTGCTGTTGCGTCATCCTTTACAGTACCTGTGATTGTAAGGAATGTACCTGAACCATTCAGGAAGTATGCAGAATCAGTTGTTCCTATTGCATACATAACGCTTACAGCATCAGTTCCGATATTAACCTCAAGCGGTTCCGGAAGTGATCCTTCCACTGATGATACATCCTTTGCGAGTGAGCCAAGTTCAACTTTATCAACCGTAACCAGTGATGAATCATATGAAATACCGAAATCACAGGCATTGATTCCTGTGCTTGGGATATTTGCAAGATCCATGGTAAGTTCAAAGCTTTCGCCGGCTGCTGCCTCTGCTTCACTGATGCTTACGCTGAAATCTTCGGCAGCTGATACGACTGCAGAAACTGAAACTGCTGTAAGTGTTACAGCGGCTACAAGACCTGCAATCATTCTTTTTGTTCTCATTTGCGTTTTCCTCCTTTTCTAAATAAGCATTTTTTCTATAACAAGGGATCAATTCTGCGCATACCCTTTATTATATTCAACGCTGTGAACTTAAACGATTATAATTTATTCACATTATAATTATAATTTAAACTCACATTAAAGTCAATAGGTTGTATCACTTTTTGTATGGTTTTATAAAATAAAACTTATGGAATTGTTGAATATAATGAATAAAAAATTAGTTTCAGCCGTTTTTACAATATAAACAATATTCTTTCAACAAGCTGTATCAAAATATCGCAATTATTCCAAGCGTACAACATTACTTATTATAGACTAACCTAAGCGGAAAGTCAAGAGGAAATTCTGCAAATAATAAAATTATTTGAACTTAGCTTTTGTATCATTATACACCAAAAATCATTAACTGTAAAGCTTTTTATTGCCTGACAACTCATGTTTGTTTAGTTTTGATAAATCATAACTTTAGCAAATTGAATTTTTTTGTATGTTACCACAGCTTAATTGCTCTGTCAGTGAATTATTTCCGCTTTTACTGTCAATAATATCACTGAATTCTGCTTTAAACGGAGGAATATCATGAAACCAGTTAACCTCAAAGACATTTCAATAATACCAGATTTGTCAGAAAATCTGAAAAAAATAAAGGAAATTGCAGGGGGAAGCTCAGACCTTCTTATAAATGAAATTGAAATATGCGGCATAAAAACCGCTCTTATCTGCTGTGAGGGTATGCTTTCAACCGCAACCATAACCGAGCTTATTCTGCATCCTCTCATGACGCTCAGACTTGAAAATCCCAGTCCGGCAGCTCTTCTCACACATATTGACACAAAAATGCTGCTTTCTGTTGACCGTCCCATAGCCTATAACTATGAAGATTTTTTCCGCCTTCTGAATTCCGGATTTGCCCTGCTGACGGCGGACGGTCAGGACAGAGTACTCGCTTTCGGAGTACAGGGCTTTGACAAGCGAGGAGTTGACGAGCCGTCCGGCGAAAACAACATAACAGGTTCGCATGACGGTTTTATTGAAGTAGTCCGTTCAAATATGTCACTGATAAGACGGCGCATCAAATCACCTGTGCTTGTTCAGAAGCTTTTTGTCGCAGGCAGCAAAAGCCAGACTGACCTCTGCATCTGCTATATGTCAGACAGAGTTCCCCAGAAGCTGGTCGACAGAATCATGAAATCCATTGAAAGCACTGATCTTGAATCCATTCTTTCAACAGGCTATGTAAAACCCTTTATAGAACCGGACAAGGGGCGGATTTTCAGCTCTGTCGGCAGAACGGAGCGTCCGGACGTTCTATGCTCAAAGCTTATAGAAGGACGTGTCGCAGTACTCGTTGATGGCAATCCATTTGCTCTAATTGTTCCAAAGCTCTGGACAGATGATTTCCAGACAGTGGACGATTACAATTTCAAGCCGTACTACGCAACCTTTATAAGATGGCTGAAATATGCCGCATTTATAATTTCAATACTTCTTCCGTCACTTTATGCGGCAATAGCCATGCATCATCCGGAGCTTTTAAACAGTACGCTTCTGCTGATACTTGCGCAGTCCGAGCAAAATGCGCCGTTTTCAATAATTGCAGAATCCGTCGGGGTTATGCTCATGTACGAAGTCATAAAAGAAGCGGGACTGCGGCTTCCGAAAGCTGTCGGAGGGGCTGTCAGCATAGTCGCCGGACTTATAATAGGAGATGCTGCGGTAAGTTCCGGACTAATAAGCACTCCTCTTCTGACAGTTGCCGCACTTTCAATAATAAGCGGTTTTGTAATCCCTGAACTTTCTCCGGCAATAACTGTTCTGCGAATACTTTTCATTATCTGCGGCGGAATCTGGGGGATTTTTGGCATAAGTCTGCTTGGAGCAGCCGTCATTTTCAACATGTGTGCAACTGAGGATTTTGGTTTTCCGTATACTGCTCCGATATCTCCGTTCAAGGCAAAAACTATGGGCGATATTGCTGTACGGCAGAGCTTCAGGAAAATGCAGAACAATAACTTTACTGTGGAGGAGCTTCATGAACAGGATTTCTAATTTACAGCTTTTTTCAATTCTCATAAGCGTAAAAGCATTCAGCCTGATCTGCTCCGGAATTACAGCTGATGCCGGACAGATGGCAGGAGCAGCTATAGCAATTGTGCTGCAATTTATTCTTGCTCTGCCTATGCTTTCACTTTACAGCAAAAACGGATTTGACCAAAAAAAAGAAATGCTGTTTGGCAGGCTCGGAATGACATTTTATGCACTCTTCTTTATTATGTGGGGCGCTGTTTCATTCAACAGGCTCTGGGGAGTAAGCAAAAGTGTTTATTTTCCTGTCGAAAGCAGCCTTATGTGCTCGGTTATAATCGCAGCAGTCTGTCTTTACTGCTCTTCACTCGGCTTTAACGCTCTTTCACGTTCTTCCCTTATCATGGCAGGAATATTTATTTTCAGCGTTGGTGTACTGATTCTCGGCGCATATTCCAAAGCTGATACTGCAAATTACGTTCCGTCAGCTGCTGTCAGAACCGTTCTGGAAAATGCAGTTTCCTATTTCTGCTCTTCCGGAGAACCTGTAATGCTGTTTATTTTGCTCAACAGCTCACGCAGTGACCGTTCAAAAGGAGTAACAGCATTTTTTGCAGGTGCTCTTATACTGACGGAACTTATATATTTAATAGAAATAACTGTTCTGGGAAAAATAATCAACATTTCCGATTTCCCATTTTTTACAGCCGGCGCATTTTCTCAGCCGTTCAGCATACAGCGTGCAGATTCCCTGTACATGATAACCTTTACGCTTCTCTGCGTTATGACAGTAACCCTCCAGCTTATACTTGCGGCCATGCTTGTAAAAGAGATAATTCCCGAACTTAAATACAACACTCTTTTATCTGTAATTCTAATGCTTTCAATTTCAGCGTTTTTAAATTATTCCGGAATAAACATTTTTCCGCTTATTGGAATACTGATCATCATACTTTCAGCCGTTATACCAGTTATAATGCTAATAAGGAGGATTTACAATGAAAAAAAGACTTGCGGCGGCAATAATGACGCTTCTGCTGTGCGGATGCAGTCACAAAACTGAAGTACGGGACAAGGGGTTTATAAGAATTATCGGCTGTGACAGCAATGCATTCCAGTCTGTCGCCCTACGGCTTTACGGCGAAGAGGATATTCTTACCGGAAGCGGTGAGACACTTTTCTCGGCTGTTGAAAACGCTGAAACCGTCCAGGGAAAAACACTTTTCACAGGTCACCTTGAACTGCTGGTACTGAATCGTTCAGGAATCGGCGACAAGCTTTCGGTCATGATAAAAAATAACCGTATATCACCATCATGTTCACTTCTTATATCGGCTGACAGCGCTGCTGACGCAGTTTTAAACTCCGATGAAAACGAGCTTTCGGATTCTCTTGAAAGTCTGAGCCGAAAGGGCAAATTATCAGAAAAAACCATTGCCGATGTTTTAAACGATCTTCTTGAGGAAGATTCAATGGCGGCTGTACCGGTTATGCATGACAATGAAATAACCATGGGAATCATAAATCAGGACACTGCCGTCGGGATATTGTCAGAGGAAGAATCAGAGGGATTCTGCTGGCTCACCGGATCGCTGCGTGATATTTATGTTCCTGTAAGCGTCAACGAGCGAAAGGCAAGCTTTCATGTAAGAAAAAGCAGTACAAGGCTTTCTGCTGATACAGATGGAGAAAACATAATAATAGCCATAGAAATCAAAATAAACGGAAACTGCATTGAAGAGGGCATAGACAGCGAAAAAGCTTCAAGAGCAGCGGCAGAAAAGATATCAGCGCTTTGTGCAAAAACCCTTTCAAAGACTGTAACCGGCATGAACGCTGATGTTCTGGGAATTGAAAAGTGCATACGGTCAGAGAATATAGCCAAAAATCTAACATGGAAAGAGATTATACCAAGACTTCAGTTTTACTACAGCATAAAAACGGCATCATAAAAAATTATTAAACAGAAATTTGTGTATGTTCAATAAAATTTTTACCTTCCGAGGAGCAAAATAAAAGTTTCGCCAGCCTTTTCAAAGGCTGTGGGTTTCCAAAGGGCAAAGCCCTTAGTCACCCTCCGCAGAGGGTGAAACACTTTAGCATCTGAGCGCATTTACGAGGGGTGAATTGCAGAACAGTCCGGTGGACTGTTCTGCAAGAAGGGACGCTTTGCAAGAGAAAGCGTCCCCTTTACTGCAATTATCCGTTCAATTGACCTGTCAATTTATATTGGCAGAATACTGAACTGCCGTCAGTCAAAATGACTGACGGCAGTTGTAATTCGATTTATTCCCTGTTAAAATCTGAAAGCTCCAATCCCTCGTTCTTATCAAGCGCCCATTTTATATTCCATTCACTTGAAAACAGAAGCAGGAAATTATCCCTGAAGTCCTGAACAAGCTTTGTGTCTGAACTTATTACAAGCTCCTTAGGCTCGACCGGACTCTTATCTATCCAACGTATATATGAATACGGCAGCGGCTCTCTTATTATTTCAACGTTATATTCGTTCTTCATACGGTACTCAAATACCTCAAACTGCAAAACACCGACAACGCCGACTATAACCTCCTCCATACCGGTAAAAGGCTCTTTGAATATCTGAATTGCACCCTCCTGAGCAATCTGCTCTGTTCCCTTTACAAACTGCTTTCTTTTCAGCGTATCCTTATGCCTTATTCTTGCAAAATGTTCCGGTGCAAAGGTTGGTATACCTTCAAAAGTAACCTTTTTCTTAGGAGAACACACAGTATCGCCTATAGAGAATATTCCCGGATCAAAAACGCCAATGATATCTCCGGCATAAGCGCTTTCAATAATTTCACGATCCTGCGCCATCATCTGCTGCGGCTGCGACAGTCGCATTTTCTTTCCGCTCTGAACATGAAGCACTTCCATATCACGTTCAAATTTTCCTGAACATATTCTCATAAATGTAAGCCTGTCTCTGTGTGCCTTGTTCATATTTGCCTGTATTTTAAATACAAATGCCGAAAATTCCTCGTCGAAAGGCTCAGCTGTTCCCTCAACACACTGTCTTGCAAGCGGTGGGGTTGTCATTTCAAGGAAGCTTTTCAAAAAAGGTTCAACTCCGAAGTTTGTGAGCGCAGATCCGAAAAATACCGGCGAAAGCTTACCTTTTCTCACAAGCTCCATGTCAAATTCCTCGCTTGCACCATCCAGCAGTTCTATATCCTCCATAAGCGTTTCACGATGCTGAGAGCCTATAAGCTCATCAAGCGAGCTGTCACCTAAATCCACTTCAACTGCGTCCGCCTGACGGCTGTTTCCGTTAGCAGAAAAGCTTATAATGTGCTTTGACTCACGATCATAAACGCCCTTGAATTCCTTGCCAGAACCAATAGGCCAGTTGACAGGGTAGGTCTTTATCCCAAGTTCCTCCTCGATCTGTTCAAGCAGGTCAAAAGGATTTCTTGATTCACGATCCATCTTGTTTATAAATGTGAATATTGGTATATTTCTCATAACACAGACCTTAAAAAGCTTTCTGGTCTGGTTTTCAACACCCTTTGAAGCGTCAATAACCATAACTGCTGAATCAGCAGCCATAAGAGTACGATAGGTGTCCTCTGAGAAGTCCTGATGTCCCGGAGTATCAAGAATATTTATACAGAATCCGTCATATTTAAACTGCAAAACTGACGATGTAACAGAAATACCCCTCTGCTTTTCTATTTCCATCCAGTCAGAAACCGCATGTCTGTCAGATTTTTTTCCCTTTACAGAGCCTGCCTGATTTATAGCGCCTCCGTACAGCAGCAGTTTTTCAGTAAGTGTTGTTTTTCCGGCGTCCGGGTGAGAGATTATTGCAAAGGTACGCCTTTTGTTTATTTCCTTTTGTAATTCCGTCAAGCTTTTTTCCTCCAGTTAGTCAATATATATTCTCGGTACTCTTTTTGAAATTCCGCATACTACCTCATATCCTATAGTACCGTACAGCGAAGCAAGCTCATCTGCGGTTATTTCTTCATTTCCGTCACGTCCGATAAGAGTGACAATGTCGCCTTCCTTTACATCATCAACATGTGAAACATCAAGCACAAGCTGATCCATGCATATTCTGCCTATTATCGGACAGCGCTTTCCTCTTACAAGCACATCAGCCTTTCCGGAAAGCAGCCTTGAATAGCCGTCCGCATAGCCGACTGTTACTGTAGCCGCCCTTATTCTGTCATGCTCAGCACGATAGGTTCTGCCATAGCTTACGCTGTCACCGGCATTAAGCTCCTTAACCTGCGAAACGACGGCTTTAAGCGACATTACCGGTTCAATATCTATTGGAATCTTAACCGGATAATTAGGCAGCAGACCATACATTATAATTCCTGCTCTTGCAAGAGTGCTGCGTGAATTATTATGATGACAAAGTCCTGCACTGTTAAGAAAATGCAGATGCTCCAGAGATATTCCGCGTTCTTTAAGAATATCGTAGGTTTTTATGATAAAACCAGCCTGATTTTCTGTATACTGTCCGCTTTCACTGTCCGGAGTATCCGCAACGGCAAAATGCGTATACAGACCGCTGACATCAAGCCTTTCGAGAGCCATTATCCGTTCAATCTCATCAGCGCATTCCTCCGGTGTCGGGAATTTAAGTCCGATCCTCCCCATGCCAGTATCTATTTTTACATGGCATCGAACCTTTCCGGTCGTGCTGTCATTAAGCTCCCTTGCGTAATCAAGGGAAAGAACGCCCTGTATTATATTGCTCTCAGCAAGCTCCGGAGCATATTCCGGAGGAGTATATCCCAGAATAAGGATCTCACCATCAGGACAATGCTTCCTGACGCTCAGCGCCTCGTCAAGGTTTGAAACTGCAAAATATTTTATATTGCAGTCGCAAAGCTTCTTTAATATATCATCCTCTCCATGCCCATAGGCGTCAGCTTTTATAACTGCCATTATTGATGTGTTTTCACAAAGAAGAGAGGATATTTCCTTTATGTTATGCTCCAGTGCAGAAAGATTAATTTCCGCCCAGGCTCTTTTTAGATATGGTTTCATAGTTGAAATATGTTTTCCTTGAGGAAAACGCCTCCTGTTCCATAGCTTTTGTTCTTTTCAGCACATGTTTTATGCGTTTTAATGTTTTACCTGAAATACATATAAAGATTACATTTTATCATACCGTTATAAAGCTTTCTCTTTTTATCAGCTTTCTTTCCGAAAAATTTTTCAAACTCTTCATGCGGAGAAATTATGTAGCATGGCGTCTGTGCGGATGGATTCATAACCTTTCCCATTACAGTATAAAGCTGTTCCGCTTCCCTTATTTCCAGCATTCTCTCTCCATATGGCGGATTGCAGACGGTTATACCTCCGGAAACTGGTCTGAAATCACATATATCCGCCTTTTCGATCCTGATTCGTGACTTTACACCGGCTTTTTTTGCGTTTTCAATGGAAAGCTCAACTGATTCATCGTCAATGTCAAAGCCGAATGCTTCAAAATCCGCATCCTTTTTAACAAGACTTATTGCTCGCTGCCTTTCCTCCTGCCAGATTTTTTTATCTATACAGTCCCACTTTTCAGCAGCAAATCTGCGGTTTATACATGGCGGTATATTAAGCGCCTTGAGCGCCGATTCTATAAGAAATGTACCGCTTCCGCAGAATGGATCACAGACTGTGCTGTCGCTTCTTATTCTTGCAAGATCAATTATTCCTGCCGCAAGAGTTTCCTTTATAGGCGCTGCATTTGCATTTCTGCGGTATCCTCTCTTATGAAGTCCTGCACCGCTTGTATCAAGATAAACTGTAACATTGTCCTTTAGTATGCTGAACTGTATCTGATGAATAGCTCCTGTTTCCTCAAACCAGCCGGTGTGATACTTTGATTTAAGTCGTTCAACAGCCGCTTTCTTTATTATGGACTGACAGTCCGGAACGCTGTGGAGCGTTGAATTAAGCGAATGTCCCTTTACCGGAAAAGCATCCTTTATCCCTATAAACTGCTCCAGCGGTATTTTTTTTATGCCCTGAAAAAGCTCCTCAAAGGTTTCCGCCCTGAATTCAGAAAGCTCTATCAGAACTCTCTCCGCAGTCGAAAGGCAGATATTTGCTCTTGCAAGAATATCTGCTCCGCCCTCAAAGCTTACTCTTCCATCCTTAACCGTTATATTTTTTCCGCCGATTTTCGACGCTTCAAATTTCAGTACGCTTTCCAGCCCGAAATGACATGGACAGGTCAGCTTTAACATATTATCCAATTTTTCTCCTATTCCGCAGTACTGCTGCTGTCCTCAGGTGCCGGTTCCTGTGATGATTCCTCTGAAGAGCTGTCCGACGATTCCTCCGGAACGACCTCTATGCTGTTATCAGCCTCTGAGCTGCTTTCTTCCTCGGCAACGCTCTCCTCCTCACTTGAGCTGTCGTCGTCGCTGTTATTTCTGCTGCTTGATGAGGAATAATGATTTGAACAGTACGGAGCATTTGTTGATTTCCAGTAGCCTGTGATGCCCTTTGAACAGCTGTCACCTGCAATCATTCCGCTTGAAGTACACATAGGAGCGGAAATCACGTCGTCACATTCCGGATAGCTGTTGTCAGATTCAATATCATCTGCATATTCACCGATTATATTATACCATACCTGTGCCGATGAAAGTCCAGTATTAAGCTGCTCCTTCTGGTCGTATCCTATCCATACGCCGCTTACAAAATCCTCTGTAAGTCCGACAAAGCAAAGGTCGTTCCAGTCCTCTGACGTACCGGTTTTTCCGGCTACAGTCTTGTTTGAAAGCTGTGCAGCAGTACCTGTACCGCTTTTTATTACCTCCTGAAGCAGCTTATTCATAACAAATGCTGTTTCCTTATCAACCGCCTCATGCGGATTTCCATCGTTTTCATAGACCAGCGAACCATCGCCCTTTTCAACTCGAGTCACAATATGTGCGCTGTAGTAAGTTCCGCCGCTTCCGTACGGCAGATATGCATTGACCAGATTTTCAATCGAAACACCATATGTCAGCGCACCGATCGTCAGCGGAGCATAAGCGATATCCGAAGCTCCGGATTCTGTCATATCAACAAGATCCATGCCAAGATTCTGGGTTGAGAAATTGAAAACAGACTGTGGCGTAAGCTCCTTGCAAAGCTGTGCAGGAACGGTATTCCTTGATCTTCTGAGTGCGTCATATACAGGTATGCTCGCCCTTGACCATACATAGTCATAGTTCTCCGGCCACTCAGTTCCGTCATCCAGCTTTATCGGAGCATCCTTGTACATGCTTCCCCAGTGAATATGATCGCTGAAAAGTGCAAGACCATAAGTCGAAACCGGCTTCATGCACGAACCAGGCTGTCTTTTCGCCATTGTAGCTCTGTTGAACACAAGCGATCCGGTCTTTTCGCCGACACCACCGACAATACACTGTATCTCACCTTTATAGTTCATCGCAATAAACGACGACTGCGGGTATATCTTTTCATCATTGTCGTCCCAGGCATAATTTGAATCAGGATCCATAAGATTGCTCAGATCGAGGTATTTTTCCTCAACATAATCCTGCATGTCAAGGTCAACAGATGTATAAATCTGATATCCGCCGCCGTTTATACGCTTTATCGCCTCATCTTCGTCAATTCCATACTCATCCATCAGAACCGCTGCATATTCCCTGAGCGCTGTATCAACAACCCATGAAGTCGCCTTCTGCTCATCAGCCATTTTGTCTGCGTCTGCCTCCGGATGCTTTTTCTTATATTCCTCAGAATCAGTAAACACAAGTTTTTCGTCAAGAGCCTCCTGATACTGATCATAGGAAATCGCACCATTTGTATACATATGGAGCAGTACGTTTTCCTGACGGTCACGATTAGCTTCCTTTCCTGTGTTTACCCATTTTCCGGTCTCATCGTCCTCATATCCTGCAAACGGATTAAGCGTCTCCGGACTTTTAGGAATTGCCGCAAGGCATGCAGCTTCCGCAATCGAAAGGTCGGAAACATTTTTTCCGAAATACTTCACAGCCGCAAGCTGGATACCGTTTGTCGGGCCGCCGAAACCTATATAATTGAGATAGTTTTCAAGAATCTCATCCTTGGAATATTTCTTTTCAAACTGCATGGCTCTGAAAATTTCCCTGATTTTTCTCTCAGGACTCGGATCATCATCACCAGTGAGATTCTTGATAAGCTGCTGTGTTATGGTAGAACCGCCCTGCTGTGTGTCATAAATATGAAGAAACATATTTGCAAACGCCGCAAAGGTTCTTTTATAGTCAACACCTTCATGCGAATAGAAACGTTCATCCTCAATGCACACAAATGCATCCCTTACATGCTGAGGGATCTCATCTATGCTGACAGGAACTCTCTGGACTTCATTTGCGACAGTATAAAGCTGTACAAGCTCATCCTTGCCTTTATTTGCAAACACAATAGTATTCGCACTGCTTGCAAGCTCTGTTATTGTTACATCTGAGGTTTCGTCCATAAATTCAAGGACATATACTGTCATTGCCGTCGCAACAATAGTTCCGGTTATAACCACAACAAGAAATATCGAAAGCAGCGTTGTTCCGAGAATCGCCATAAGCTTTTTGAATACTGCAAGCTTCGGATTTTCTTTCTTTCTGACAGTTGCTCTTGTCTGCGGTGTATGAGGTCTTTTTGCGCCTGCCGTTCTGCTGTGCTGCGCTCCGGTACTCTGTCCTGTATGCCCGTCAGTACGGTGCATCGCCGTATGCTGAGAAGCAGTTTTTCTCGCCGGAGAAGCTGACGTGTTTCGTTCAGGCTTCCTCGCCTGCGTTCTTCGGCTGGTAATAGATGTATCGTTCCCGGCATTTCTTCCGGATGAATCGCTTTTTCTATTTTTATCTGTCATAATTACAATACCTCTGTAAACGCTTTGATGTTTCGGATAAAATTCCGATCCTCTTATTTTGCTATACCCATTTATTATATCATACTTTTTCTTATCTGTTAAGTCCTTTTTTTGAAATTTAACTGGTATATTTTGAAGTTTATAGGCAACAATAAGAGAAACAATGTAATGAACGGAGGACAAAATGACACGCAGACATACTTTATACACTATATTTTCTGCAATGGCAGTTTCAGCTGTAATTGTTATAGTTTCGCTGGCATACTCAATGAAGGAGCAGCGTGCGCAGGCTTACAGAAAAAATATTGAGAGCAGCGTTTCAGAAACACAGGCAGAAATCGGGTTTGTACTGAAACTGCACGACGGTGAACTTGCTGTATTCCGAGGAAACAGTGAAACGCCGTACAAGCTCCTTGGAGTAAGCTCGTCAGTAATGTCAGATTATGATCGTGAACAGCTTGAAAACGGCATATTTGTACAGACGCAGACAGAGCTTAACCGGCTGATTGAGGATTACACCTCATAAATTCTGCCGTATATCTTTAATTTCAGCAAAAAACCTGCCGGAGAACCTTCCCCGACAGGTCTGATTTTATTTCTTAGCTTTTTTCTGCTTGGATTCATTCCACCATACCCAGAGCTGTGAAGCAATAAACAGGCTGGCGTATGTACCGGCTGCCATTCCGACAATCATAGGAATGGAGAAACTCAGAATTGAGCTTACACCGTAAACATAAGCTACAATAGTAACAATAACCATTGTTGAAATAGTTGTTACAGATGTTCTGATAGAACGTCTTAATGACTGGGATGTGCTGACATTTACAAGCTCAGCAACTGAAGCTTTCTTCATAATCGACTTGTTTTCTCTTATTCTGTCATATATAACGATTGTATCGTTTACAGAGTATCCGAGAATTGTCAATATAACAGCAATGAAGTTTGCGTCAATTTCATAGCCCAGAATTGTAAATGTACCAAATACAAAGATAAGGTTGTGTATAAGACCTATAACTGCGCATACACCTGCTGACCAGCCGCTTATCTGCTTAAATCTGAAAGCAATGTAAAGAATAATGAGAATTGCTGCCAGAATTGAAACTATGATACACTTGATAAAAAATTCACGTCCTGATGTAGGGTTTACATCATTTGAATCAAGCTGTTCAATGCCTGCATCCGGGAATTTTTCCTGAAGCAGACTTGTCAGAGAATTCTGTTTTTCTGCTGAAAGTCCCTGGTCATAGCTGAAAGAAATTGAAAATGTATCAGCGTTTCCGGAAAGACTCTCTCCCTCCTGGATCGTTACAGGAGTGTCCAGAAGATCCTCAATGTCCTTCTGAACTGATTTCAGGTCACATACTGTTTCAGAGGAGTATGAGATAATTGTACCACCCTTGAATTCAATGGCAATCTCAACGCCTCTTACAGCTGTTCCGATTATAATTATCACAAAGAATATCAGAGGAATGAGAAACCAGATCTTCTTTTTCGATGAAAAATCATATGCAGTCTTAGTCATTGCTCTCACCTCCGTAAAACTTCTTGTTTCTGAAGATTTTAAATCTTGAAAGTGAATAAACCATCAGCCTTGAAGCAAGCACACCCATTACAAAGTTCATAAGAGTTCCGACAAGAAGTGTGAAGCCGAATGAATAGATAACGCCCTCTGTTGTAGCGCCGATTCCGAAGAGTGTCAGAACCTTGTTGAAGCCGCTTGCAAGGAAGCTGTCCGGTGTTCCGAAAGCGCCCATAAGAATAACAGCAACTATAAGGCTTGTAAGGTTTCCGTCGAAGATTGATGAGAACGCTCTCTTGTATCCTGACTTGAGCGCTAAATCAAGACTCTTTCCTGAATGAAGCTCTTCTCTGATACGCTCGCCGGTGATAATGTTTGCGTCAACGCCCATTCCGACAGTCAGTATAATACCGGCAATACCCGGAATTGTAAGAGTTGAACTTGGCATAAAGCCGAACCAGCCTGAAATACATGCAAGAGTTACTGAAACCTGTCCTATAATAGAAATAGCAGCAACTGCACCAGTAAGTCTGTAAAGAACGGTCATATAAATTGCAATGAAAACAAATGCAATGAGACCGCTTATTATCATAGCTTTCAGAGCGCCTGTTCCAAGAGTTGGTGAAATAGTCTTGAAGCTTGCCGTTTCAAGCTTGAAAGGAAGCGCACCGGAATTGATCTTGTCCGCAAGGCTCTTTGCGCTGTCGTATGTGAAATCGCCGGAAATAACAGCCTTTCCGTCTGTGATGGCTTCATTAACTGTCGGTGCAGAAACCATCTCATTATCCATCCAGATTGAGATAGCCTCGCCTGTTCCAGCCATTGTTGATGTTACAGCCGAGAATGTTTCAGCAGCAGTATCTGTAAGCTCCAGTGATACAACATAGCTGTATGTACCGTCCTTTTCAGCCTGTCTGAGCGGCTGAGCCTTCTGGATGTCAGTACCCTGCAAAACGAGGTCGCCTGCCGGTGAACCGTCATCATTTGTATCAGTGCCGACTCTGAATGTCAGCATAGCTGTTTCACCAAGTTCCTTAACGGCAGCTTCAGGATCAAAATTTTCCTCTCCTGCCTGCCATGGGAATCTTACGATGATTCTGTCGTTTTGTGTGTCCTCATAAACCTCGCTGTCATTTATGTTGAGCGAAGCAAGTCTGAGCTTTACAACCTCAAGTGCCGCATCAAGCTGTTCGTCGGTTGCCTCTGCATCTTCCGCCGGAACGAACGTAACGTCAACACCACCCTGAATGTCAATACCCAGACGGATATCCTCAACGCCCTTTATGCGCACCTTCTCGATATCGCCGTATTGTGTCGAAAATCCGAACACGACCGATGCAGCGAATGCAATTATCAGTGCAAAGACAATAAAGAATATCGGTTTCTTTGCGTGTTTCACAATCAAACCTCCTATATTTTTTGTCCGGCGCAGACAAAAACCGTCTGCGCATCGGCAGTTAATTATAATTATACGATTTTTTAATCAGTATGTCAAGTGATTTTCACTTTCCTGTCCGAAATCCGTAAATTTTGTTCAGATTAATAGTATTTTGTCAGAATTAGTTTTTCATCTCAAAGGTTTCGTTAAGGATATCACGATTTGCGTCAAGAACGGGTTTTACCCATTCATTTATAAACTCCTCAACCTGCTGCGGACTTCTTCCGATGAAGTTTTCCGGCTTCATGATAGCGCTCATTTCGTCACTGTTTATCATGAACACAGGATCTGCAAGGATTCTTTCGCAGAGGTCATTGTCCATGCCCTCTTCTTTGACCCTTTTTCCAGCCTCCATTGAATACCTTCTTATTTTTTCATGAAGCTCCTGTCTGTTTCCACCCTTCTTTACAGCATCCATCATGATATTTTCAGTTGCCATGAACGGAAGCTCAGCCATAACTCTTCTGCGGACGATCTTAGGATAAACAACCATACCCTTTGTAACATTCATCATAATATTCAGGATAGAGTCTGCGGCAAGAAACGCCTCAGCAACGGATATTCTCTTGTTTGCAGAATCGTCAAGAGTTCTTTCAAACCACTGTGTTCCAGCTGTGAAGGCCGGATTAAGGCAGTCTATCATAAGATATCTTGAAAGTGAAGTAATTCTCTCGCTTCTCATAGGATTTCTCTTATATGCCATTGCGCTTGAACCTATCTGGCTCTTTTCAAAAGGCTCTTCCATTTCCTTGAAAGACTGAAGTATTCTCATATCATTTGAGAATTTGCTGCATGACTGAGCAATTCCGGCAAGAGAATTCACAACAAAGCTGTCAATTTTTCTTGAATATGTCTGACCGGAAACAGGAACAACGCCGTCAAATCCCATTTCTTCTGCAATCATTCTCTCAAGCTCTTTTATCTTGTCAGTATCGCCTTCAAACAGTTCCATGAACGAAGCCTGCGTGCCGGTAGTACCCTTTGAACCAAGCAGTCTGAGGTCTGAGATTCTGCGTTCGATTTCAGTCAGATCCATAAGCAGTTCGTTTGTCCAGAGCGTTGCTCTCTTTCCGACAGTTGTGAGCTGTGCCGGCTGAAGATGTGTGTATGCAAGACATGGCATATCCTTATACTTCATTGCAAAGTCGGCAAAATTAGAAATAACGTTTATAAGCTTTCTGCGGATAACCTTAAGCGCATCACGCATTATGATGATATCTGTATTATCCCCTACATAGCATGATGTTGCGCCCAGATGGATAATGCCGTTAGCCTTAGGACAAGCTTTACCATAGGTATGTACATGCGCCATAACGTCATGACGCACTGCCCTTTCCTCCTTGGCAGCATATTCATAGTCTATGTTGTTTATATTTGCCTCAAGTTCATCCACCTGTTCCTGTGTTACAGGCAGACCAAGCTTCATTTCAGCTCTTGCAAGCGCAACCCAGAGCCTGCGCCATGTTGAAAACTTCTTGTCCGCCGAGAAAATATACTGCATCTCCTCGCTTGCATAACGTGTGCAGAACGGACTTTCATAACTGTTTGTATTGCTCATAAAAGTTTGCTCCTTTTTAATTTCATATACTAACACTTTATTATAACATGACTTACGATAAATTGTCAATCTGAAGAAATTGAAAAGTTCAGCAAAATGTGATATAATCAGAATATATTCACACAAAATAATACGGTGAATACATTCTGAATTAACGGAGGTACAAAAATGAAAAAGCTCGTAGTAGTTTCAGGCAGCAGCCGTCCTGAATCAGTGTCAATGAAAGCTGCAAAGGAATTTATCAGAGGTGCAGAAGAAGCCGGCTATGAAACAGTAATTTTCCACATAAATGATATGAATGCAAAGGGCTGCGTCGGATGCGGAAGCTGCCGCAGAAACGGCACAGACTGCGTAATATCCGATGACATGCAGAAGTATTACAGGGAGATCCACAGCTGCGATGCTCTTCTTGTAACAGCGCCGAATTACTATTCACAGGTTGCAGGGCCTATGATAACCTTTATGAACCGTCATTATTGTCTGAGCAATCCGGACAAGACCTCACGCCTTGAAAATCACATCAAATTCTCATCCATCTTTTCCCAAGGTGCTCCTGCTGATTACCCTAAATATCCGGCTGTATACGACTGGTACAACAGTACATTTGTTGCAAAGGGCATGGAATTGCATTACACACAGATTATCGGCGGTGACAGCAATATTGAAGAAGTCTGTCAGAAGGCGTATGCCGCAGGAAAATCACTCTGATGCTTGATCCTGAAATAAGGGAAGCCCTCTTTTGCTACCTTGATTATAATTTCGGCAAGCACAGAACCTTTGAGGAAGTTCCGATAAATACCTCAAGAGCAGATATTTATGCCGTAACTGATTCGGGTCTTGTCGGATTTGAGATAAAAAGTGACGCCGACAGCTATACAAGGCTTAAAACACAGGTCAGAAATTACGATACCTTTTACGACTGCAACTACATAGTTATAGGAAAAAAGCACGAAAAGGGCGCAGCCGGACATGTTCCCGACTACTGGGGAATAATCTGCGTTTCGGCGAACGGGGTCGAAATACTGAGAAAGCATTCTCAAAATCCTAAGGTAAAGCTAAAAAAACAGCTTGAGCTACTCTGGAAAAGGGAGCTTGGCAATATACAGAAGCGGTACTCTATGCCGGCATACACCGGAAAAAGCAAGGCCTTTGTAAGAAACAAGCTGCTGGAACGGATTCCGGAGGAGCTTTTGAAAAAGGAAATGTATGAAGAGCTTTTTGAAAGAGACTATACATTGCTTTGACATAATCAACACATATAAGCGGGGACGTCCTTCACAAAAAGGCGTCCCCTAAGTTTTCAACAATTTATTTTATGCCTGTGTAAAAAATCTCTGATTTACTTCAAAGGTTTCCTCCGGCTTTATTTCCCTGTAGCCGGTTTCCTCTGCCGGAAGGTTAAGATTTGGTGCATCAATCATTGCCGTCATCGGCTCAGGACAGAAATATCCGTTAAAGCCTCTGTCATTCCATATGATCCAGAATTTATACTCGTCTGATACCTCATAGCAAAGCTTCTTTCCGCTTTCAGTATCCTCAGCAATAACGCCATGGAACTTCTGACCATTAAGCTCTGTGCAATCAGTTGTATACATTTCATTGTCTACTACCTGCAAAACCGGCTTTCTGTCTCCTGTTAGGTATTCCTTGTCAGTATCGTTTAGGTCAAGAAGCTTTTCTGTCGGCAGACAGCGGTCATTCAGTTCACATCTTTTTATAACTGGTACTGTAAGACGGATATTTTCTTCCTTTCCTCCGTCAACAAAAGGTGAATTTATAGTTGTATGTGTTGCCAGAGATATCGGAAGCATTCTATCGGAAAGGTTTGTCATGCGAAGCTTATATTCAAGTCCGCATTCAGAAAGCGTGAATGTGTACTCAGCAACAAATCTTAACGGCAGATATTTGAAAAATTCATCATTTTCGTCATATCTGTATCTTGTCTTTAAAACTGCACAGTTATCGTCAGCATGATGCTCAACAACAGTATGTACTCTCTTGTGCAGGAAGCCATGAATATGGTTGTTGTATGGTGCTTTCTCATTAACCGGCAGCTGATAAACAGCATCAGAGGTTTTCAGTATGCCATCAGCAAAACGGTTAGGAAGATAAAGGGTCGGAAGTCCCCATACCTCTGCTGACTGCTTTATTGTCTCAGCCGGATTATCCTTTTTAAAGCGGAAAAATTCAACTCCGTTTTTATCATCATGAAGTCTTATAACATTTGAGCCGATCTCATATGCTACCATTGCAGTATAGCCACCAGCTGAAAGCTCCACAACAGGAGTCCCATTAAATTCTGTTATTTTTGTATAGTTCATATTGATTTCCTTTCATAAACAGTATAATACTATATAATTTTAACACATGTTTAAGATATTTTCAAGGAAAAACTGCAAAAAGCATTTAGAACCCGTCTTCACAAGTGTATGTGCACGTCTTTCCAGCAAATTTTTCGCATACTGCGTTAAAAATGCTTGCCATACACAAGTATGCCTGTGCATTTTTGCCTTGTCTGCGTAAAAATTGTGTTTGGAAGTCCACACACATATTTTGTGAAGACGGGTTCTTATAAAATTAGTTTCAGATGCAGATAATATCCTCAGAGCTTATTATTGCAAATTTTCAAAAAGCGATGTATAATTAAAGAAAAACGGAGGTGCGGCAAATGAGTGTCAGACTAAATGAGGACAAAGAGCTTGTGAAGCTGCTGAAAGAGGGTCTTGAAAAGAAAGGCGGCTATTGTCCATGCCGGATTGCCAGAACAGAGGAGAACAAATGTATGTGCAAGGAATTCCGGGAGCAGATAGCTGATCCGGATTTTGAAGGCTATTGCCATTGCAGATTATATTACAAATCAAATGACTAATGGAGGTATGTTATGTCAGTACTAAATCTTACTGCCGGAGAATTTGAAAATGAGGTCATTAATTCAGACAAGCCTGTGTTGATTGATTTTTACGCCGACTGGTGTGGTCCATGCCGTATGGTATCGCCGCTTGTTGACGAAATTGCAGAGGAACGCAGCGATATAAAAGTCTGCAAGGTGAATGTTGACAGCGAACCAGCACTTGCTCAGTCATTTGGCGTTGAAAGTATTCCGATGCTCGTTGTCATAAAAAACGGTAAAGTAACTGCTCAGAATATAGGAGCTGTTCCAAAACAGACGATTCTCGGTATGCTGTAAGGCAAAAAATAAGGGAGACAGGTAAATCTGTCTCCCTTATTTTTATATTTTATATATTTATCTCTGTTCACAAATAAGCTTGATAGCTGTTCTTTCCTCGCCGTCAATCTGAATGTTTGCAAACGCCGGTATACAGATCAGATCAACACCGATCGGAGCTAAATAACCTCTTGCGATAGCAATTGACTTGATTGCCTGATTTGCTGCTCCTGCGCCTACTGCCTGAACCTCGACAGCCTTCTGTTCACGAATTACACCTGCGATTGCTCCTGCAACTGAATTAGGAGAGGAGTGTGATGAAACCTTTAAAATTTCCATTGTTTTGACCTCCATGAAAATTAGATGTTCTGTTTAGTTTTAATATATCTTTGCGGTATAACCTTATTACAAGTTCATTATACATCAACCTGATTTTTTTTTCAATAGTTCATTTTGAAAATTGTGAATTATCTCTCAATTATCCTCGTAATTTTAGTACATTTGCCCACTTTTTCATCAAATGTAACAACAACACCGTTTATAAAGCATAGTGTTTCAGCTTCTCTGAACCTCACCGGATGCTTGAACCTCAATTTGTCAACTGCCGGCTTTACCTCAACGCCCAGAACGGAACGCTCCGGTCCAGTCATTCCGGCATCGGTTATATAGCCAGTATGCGAATCTATAATGGTTTCGTCCGAAGTCTGAACATGCGTATGAGTCCCCATAACTGCTGTTACTCTTCCGGCAAGATAATACCCCATAGCTTTCTTCTCAGCTGTTGCCTCAGCATGAAAATCAACAAAAATATTAGGTGTTTTAATTTCCGGCAAAACGTTGTCAATGATTGTAAAGGGATTATCAAGCGGCTCCATATAAACAGTTCCCATAAGATTTATAACCGCCACGCTGAAAGCTCCCATGTCAATTATGCTGACACCCTTTCCGCAGCAGCCCTCCGGATAATTAGCCGGACGTATTATATAATCCTGGTCATAAATCGAAAGTGAATCCCGTCTTTTATAGCAATGATTACCTGTAGTTATAACATCCGCACCGCATCCGCTCTTTATCATATCTGCTGAATATGCAGTTATCCCGTTTCCCTGAGCTGAATTTTCACCATTTACAACAGTAATATCAACTGAATATTTCTTTTTTATGCCATAAATTTTGTCTGCAAGGAATTTACAGCCGCTTTTTCCGACAACATCACCGATAAAAAGTAAATTTTTCATAATTTTCCTTCAATCTGCCTCAAATCTCTGCTGACGCATGTCTTGTAACATGGCAGCCGATATTGACAGCAACCGGAAGTCCTGCAATATGAGTAGGCGCTTGTTCAATATTAACGCACAAAGCCGTTATTCTTCCTCCAAACCCCTGCGGTCCGATCCCAAGACGATTTATGCGGTCAAGCATTTTGCCCTCCAAATCACAGTAAAGACTCTTAGGATTTCTCACAGCAACGTCACGACAAAGCGCTTTTTTTGCAAGAAATGAACACTGCTCAAAATTTCCGCCAATTCCAACGCCTATAACCATAGGAGGACATGGATTGCTTCCGGCATTTGATGCAGTCTGAGTAACAAAGTCAATAATATCCTCAACTGATGCAGACGGCGTGAACATTTTCACTGCGGACATATTTTCGCTTCCAAAACCCTTAGGACATACGTCTATCCTGATTTTGTTGCCAGGAACTATTCTTGTATGCAGAACTGCCGGAGTATTGTCGCCTGTATTAACTCTTTCCAACGGATCTCCGACAACAGAACAGCGCAGATAGCCCTCTGTATAGCCCCTTGACACGCCTCTGTTGACAGCCTCCTCAAAGCTTCCGCCTGCAAGATGAACATCCTGCCCCACTTCAGCAAATATAACTGCCATTCCCGTATCCTGACAGACCGGGATATTTTCCTCAGCTGCGGCTTTGATATTTGCTTTCAAGTCGTCAAAGACACCCTTTCCGGCAGGAGAAATCTCCTCCTCTGCCGCCTCACAGATTCTTTTTTCCAGATTTTCCGGTAGATGAATATTAGCCTTAATGCAAAGATCTCTTACTGTATTTTCAATTTCTGCGACATTTATTTCACGCATAATCAGCACATTTCCTTTCAAAGCTTTCAGACAGCCGGCAAGCACGTCATCACTTTTTGCCGGCATCGCCTTTTTTATTTTATAACATCAATCAAGTCACCAATTAAAGGCAGTTTTTTTGCTCTGCCCTGTATTGCGTTCAGAATGCCGATAATAATATAAGCGAGCGTCGCCAGTCCAAGAGCAAGTGAAATAATGGTACTTATAACGCCGCCTATGAGTGGTATCCAGCCTATAACAAACTTAACAAGCTGATTTATAACTGCACATATTGCAGCAAAAATTGTAAGTATCAACCCCTGATTCGCATGAAACTTGGCATATTTTGAATCCCCTGCTGTGAGCATAGGAATCAGAAACAACAGCGGAATATAACCGATAATTGTAAGAAATTTGTTCTTTTCTATGTCATTTGTATCAAACATTCCTGTCAGATCATCTGTATCAAAATTATTGTTCATTACAAATATCTCCTTTTATTCATAATCAGAACAGCGCCTCATAGATATTGCTCTGCAAACACACTGTACTGTTTTAAAATATCTTTATCTATGATATCACATTAACAATATTTTTTCTATAGCTTATTTTCATTTCGGCAATTTTGCCAATATATTATTCGTTCGTTTGTGTATTATGCTCTGTGTTAAGTTCGCTTATTGCACTGACAAATTCTTCAACACTTGTAAATGCCTTGTATACAGACGCAAATCTTATGTATGCAACATCGTCTATTTCCTTTAGCATTTCAAGCGTCATATTTCCGATTTCAACAGATGTAACCTGATTTATCATTGCATTCATGAAATGGTTTTCAACATCCTCTGCAATCTTGTTGACCTGTTCTATATTGACCGGCCTTTTCTTTATGGCGTTAAAAATGCCTCTTACAAGCTTGCTGCGGTCAAAGGTTTCAAAAGTTCCGTCCTTTTTCACAACCATCAGCAGCGGACGCTCAATAATTTCAAATGTTGTGAAGCGCTTTCCGCATCTTCCGCATTCACGTCGTCTGCGCTTTTTATGGTCAACCGAACGTGAATCTATAATTTTCGTATCTTCATTTCCACAATAAGGACATTGCATATGTCTTTTCCTTTCGTTTGTGCGGTGTTGACTTAAAGCCTGCCTATCATGGCAGCAAGTGTGTTATAATTGTTTACAAGATCGGATATTCCGTCAAAATTGCTCCTGTAAAGCTCCAGTATGACCGAAGCGTCATGCGAATATTCATTCAGAAGCGTCAGAAACTGCTTTACATTAAACCTTCCCTTTCCGATCGGCAGACAGTCTCCAAGCTCACTGTGGTCGCTTATATGTATATGAACCACATGTGTTCCCAGAGAACGCAGAATATCAAAATTATTTTCTCCGGAGCGTATCGACTGCTTTGTGTCAATTACAAATTTTGCATCATCTCCGAGACTTTTCACCATATCCTTCATAAAAAGCAGTGAACCGCTTGTGCACCTTGAAACATTCTCCTGTGCAACAGTTACGCCAAATTGTTTTCCGGTATCAACCAGACGCTTAAAGCTTTCAAAATACAGCTCCCTGGGAACGTTTATTATCTTCTTGTTGCCATGAAAAACAAAGATTTCCGCTCCAAGTATATTCATTGCCTCAAAATAGCGTTTATAGAATTCAATAGCATCATCAACTCGCCTTTTATAGCCGGAAAAAAAAGCCATCGGCTCCATAGGGCATGTAAACGGGTGGAGAGAACGGCAGGTCACATCAAACCGCTTCAGCATTGCGGCAATTCCGCTCACATAATTCTTTTCGATCTCGCTCACAGTATTTACAAATACCTCCATATGAGCTATCCCGTTTATTGCAAGATCATATATTGACTCCTCCAGTACTCTGGGGTAAAGGCAAGCTGTTGAAACACCCGCTCTCATAATCTCTGATTCACCTCTGTTTTCTTTACAAGTTCTGAAAATATTATATCAAATTCCGGTCTGAAATTCAATCCCTTAAAGAGAAAAAAACAGCACACCCCCAAAAGAGTATGCTGTCAATGTATAAACGATATTGCCTTAGCCTGCTGCGTTAAGCTTCTTTGCAAGCTGTGATTTTTTTCTGGCAGCACAATTTTTGTGCATAAGACCCTTGGCTGCTGCCTGGTCTACCTTCTTTATAGCAACTCTGATTGCCTCTGCCTTGTCAGCTGAGTTAGCCTCACATGCAGCACTGGCATTCTTGAGAACAGTTTTAAGATTTGATTTTCTTGACTTGTTAGCAGCTGCCTTAGTCTTGTTAACCTTAACTCTCTTCATTGCGGATTTAATATTTGGCATTTTACTGCACCTCCTTAAATTTTGAAGTATTCTGAATTATTATTTACAGTTTTTATATTAATAATTCAAAAAATTCAGCATAATATAAAAACAGCGCACGCTGATATCAGCAGGACACGACCGCTGTTTTTTAATCTGAATGTAATGATCATTCAGACGGTGCAATTTACACTGCACCAACGCTAATAATTATTTTACCATTTTACAAGCTAAAATGCAATAGGTAAAATCCAAATAAAATCACGAAATTAATGCGTTGATTTAAAGCATAATGCACAATAAAAGGAGGTATAAGGCAATGAATATGCGAACAGACCTTGCTCTGGAAAGTATTGACGCTGAAAAAATAAGCGACGGGATATACCGCAGTTCAAGGGGAGAAGCTTTCAGGATCACCGAAATACAGATCTCAGATGACAGCTGCGGTAAAAAAATCGGCAAAAGAAAAGGAAAATATATAACGCTTGAGGGCAGCCCTCTTGGACGCTTTTCCGAAGAATTCCGTAAAATGGCTTCAGAGCTTTCCAACGAGTTAGCCCCCCTTATTCCGGACGGTCCGGCGCTCGTTCTGGGACTGGGCAACAGCGACATAACCCCCGATGCATTAGGCCCTATGTGTGCATCCGGAATACTTGCCACACGCCACCTCAGTGAAGAGCTTGGAAACGAGGATGAATTTCTTTCCTCCCTGCGGCCAGTCAGCGTTCTTGCAAGCGGCGTTCTCGGTCAGACCGGAATCGAAACGGCAGAGATAACAAATGCCCTCTCGCAAAAGATCAAGCCCTCATGCGTAATAGCTGTAGATGCCCTCGCATGCTGTGATGTAAACCGTCTTGGCACAACAATCCAAATTTCAGACAGCGGCATATCGCCGGGAAGCGGTGTTGCAAACAGACGTCGGGAAATCTCTCAGGAAACTCTTGGCGTTCCGGTCATAGCTGTTGGAGTTCCAACAGTTGTGGACATGTATACCATTGCAGAAAACCTTACCGGAAAGGAAACCCAGCCGGACATGCCGAATATGATGGTAACGCCAAGGGATATAGACCGACTTGTTGAACGTTCCTCATCACTTATTTCGGCCGGGCTCAACCTTGCGCTTCATCCTCAGCTGAGCTATGAAGAGGTTGAAAACATTATGTTTTAGGTTATGTTTTACTAACACTACTTTCAACATTGTGTTGAAAACCATGTTGAATCCAATTTGGAAACCTTCGACATAAATCGACTTTCCCCAATGATATGGGCATCTGACGGCTGTTAAACTGTTGAAAAACTTTCAAGAGCAAATCAATGTGTTTTTTATCTGAAAATTTGTTGAAAATGTCTATTGATTTTTTAAAACAGCGCAGATATGCGGATAAATCAGAATATTACGGAAAAACTATAGGCAACACCACATAATTATCTCCGTAAAAATGCGGCGATAATTGTAAGGTGCTGCGAAATATGCAATGAAAGGACGAATAAAATGAAAAAAATACTTCCGATAATTTTTTCACTTTCCCTGATATGCTGTTCATTTACAGCCTGTGGAGACAAGGAAAAGGACAGCAGCAGCAACAGTGAAACTCCGACGATCAGAGAGGACGAAAGCTCCGGTTTAAGCTCTGCTACTGACGCTTCTATGGAGGACGCTTCGGACAACCCCGGTGACAGCGCAAATGAAAGAGCCACAGACAGCGGTATCGGCAATAACCTTGTAACAGATGCTGAGGGTATCGTTGATGATCTTGTCTCGACAGGCGAGGATATAGTTGATGATGCCGGCTCTGTTGTTGATGGCGTCGGCGATGCGATTATGGGCACTGACAACAGCGCAGAATAGCTTCCATAAAAAACTTTTCCTGAAAAAAGCTCTGACTGATTTTTAATTTCAGTCAGAGCTTTAATTCAAGAACCCGTTAACCTATGTTTTCAACCATATCTCTCGTTATATCAAATGACAATGAAGCATTTGACTGACTTCCCGCAGGCTTATAATAAACCGTCAGGCTCTGCCATTCGGAATATATGCCTATTGCAGCATAGCCCTTGCAGGTTTCGCCCGGCTGAAGCGTATGGTTAAGCGACTCCATATCGCTTACTTTTTCTTCTGCAAGCATAATAGCATCAACGCCAGGTGTTACCTTGGTGTACTCTCCGTCAAGCACCTGAACTGACCAGTCAAAAGCTGTTACTTCCATTTCCTGATCCGTATTATTTGTTATTTCACAAACAAAAACAAGAGCATCCCTGTCAAACTTAATTGCCCCTCTGTCTGCTACAAGCAGGCCTGCATTATAAATATTTGTAAGCTTTACGTCAACCCCTGAAATCTGTGCATCATCACCAATTTCAACCGGTGTTGTCGGAACATTCTGAATAAGATCTTCCTTATTCACAACCTCGCCCTGGGAATTTTCATATCCCTCAACTTCCTGTGAATAAGAATTGTCATTATCATAGTATATAACACTGTTCTCAGTACTTTTTTTCTCGTTGCATCCGACCGAAAGAGCTATGGCAGCTACAGACACAGCCGCAAGCAATATCCTTATATTTTTCAAAGCATTTCTCCTTGTTAAAATATTTTGTATTTCTTTATAATAACTACTGACATTATATCATTATTTTCATTATTTTGCAACAATAAAATAAACTCCCACAAATCGGAGAGTTTATTTTATAAATCGTTATTAAGGAATTACTGTGCTGATGGAGCGTCAACAGGACATGTACCTGCACATGCGCCACAGTCGATGCACTTTTCAGAATCGATAACGTACTTGCCATCGCCCTCTGAAATAGCCTCTACAGGACATTCAGCCGCACATGCGCCACAGCTGATGCATTCATCTGAAATTGCGTATGCCATTTATAAAACACCTCCATTTATTTTTTGCATATATGATAAACATATTGCCTTAAATATATTGTATCACATTTTTTTAAAAAAGCAAGTCTTTTTCAGCAAATATGCAGTGTCAATAATTGTGAATCATTTTTATATGGTATTGACAAAAATTCTAATAAGGTATACTATTATTTATATAAACACACATAATCAGGTGAAAGGAATCAAAAGTATGTATATAGATTTTCATACTCACGCATTTTCTGACAAAATTGTTAAAAGAGCAATGGACAATCTCACAAGCGTTTCAGATTTTAAACCGTATACCGACGGCTCGCTAAACGGATTAAAAGAAAAAATGAAAAAAAGCGGAGTTGATATAAGCGTTGTCATGCCAATTGCAACAAAGCCCTCACAGCAGGAGGTTATAAACAGCTGGGCGGCAGAAATAAACGGCAAAGACGGCATATACTCATTTGGAAGTGTTCATCCGGACGCTCCTGATGCTGTTGAATATCTCGAAAAAATAAAGGCTATGAGACTTCCCGGAATAAAGCTTCATCCGGATTACCAGAATTTCATGGCTGACGACGAAAAAGCATTTCCGGTTTACGAAAAATGTGAACAGCTTGGGCTTCCAATACTTTTTCATGCCGGATACGATCCTCTTTCTCCGGATCTGATTCACGCTCCGGCTGCTGCATTTGTGAAAATACATAAAGCCTTTCCGAAGCTTAAAATTATTGCCGCACATCTTGGTGGAATGTACCGCTGGAACGATGTTGAAAGGCTTCTTGCCGGAATATCTGAAAACATATATTTTGACACAGCTTTTATTGCCGGAGAAATAGGCGAAAATCTCCTTATGAGAATAATTTCAAAGCATGGCGCAGACAGGATACTGTTGGGAAGCGACTGCCCATGGGACGATCCGTCACACGAAATAGAAATGATAGAGAATCTGCCGATAAGCAGTGAAGATAAGGATAAGATATTCTATAAAAATGCAAAACAGCTTTTAGGCATATGTTAAAAAACGAAGGTGGCCATTGGTCACCCTCGTTTTTTATTTTCAAATTATACCTCTGCTATTACCTCAACCTCAACAAGTACACCCTTTGGCAGCTCCCTTACTGCAACACAGCTTCTTGCCGGCTTTGACGTGAAGTATTCACCGTAAATCTTATTGAAAGTCGCAAAGTCGGACATATTTCTTAAAAAGCATGTTGTTTTTACTGCTTTTTCAAATGATGTTCCAGCTTCTGAAAGAACAGCTCCAAGGTTTTTCATTACCTGAGTTGTCTGTCCTTCGATATCCTGCGCTTCAATCTCATTTGTTGCAGGATTGATTGCAATCTGACCGGATGTAAAAACAAGTCCGCCTGTAACAACTGCCTGTGAATATGGTCCTAATGCTTCCGGAGCGTCCGGAGTATAAACTGTTTTTGACATAGTATTTTCCTCCCATTTACTTGAGGCAACACCGCACAATTTTTGTGCGATATCACCTTAAAATGTATTATTCAACAATCTTGAAACCAGCGTCTGCAAGAGCCTTTCTAATAGTAAGCTTATGCTCGAAGTTTCTGGTTTCAAGTACAATTCTGAGGTAACAGCCGTTTATGTCAGAGCCTTCGCTTGCTCTTTCATGATGTATTGAAACAACATTTCCGCCAAGATTTGCAATAATTCTTGAAACATCACGAAGCTGTCCCGGTTTGTCCATAAGCTCGATATTAATTGAGTCAGAGCGTCCGGATTTCAGCAGACCTCTCTTTATAACCCTTGAAAGAATAGTAACATCAATATTACCGCCTGAAACAAGACAAACTGTTTTCTTGCCCTTGATCGGCACCTTATTAAACATTGCCGCTGCAACCGACACAGCGCCTGCGCCCTCTGCGATAAGCTTGTGCTGTTCAATAAGTGCTAATATAGCCGAGGAGATTTCATCATCGGTCACTGTCACAATTTCGTCAACATATTTCTGGCAGAAATCAAACGTATTGATTCCCGGTTCCTTTACCTTGATTCCGTCTGCGATCGTTGAAACAGAATCCAGGCATTCAATCTTTCCACTTTCAAGCGAAACAACCATGCTTGGCGCACCGGTTGCCTGAACGCCGTAAACCTTTATATCCGGCTTCAGCTGCTTTATAGCAAACGCAACTCCTGAGATCAGTCCGCCACCGCCGATAGGCACAATAACGGCGTCGATATCGGGCAGCTGATCAAGAAGCTCCAGTCCTATAGTTCCCTGTCCTGCAATAACATTTTCATCATCAAACGGGTGAATAAAGGTATAGCCCTTTTCGTCCCTCAGCTCAATAGCTTTGTTGTATGCGTCATCATAAACGCCCTCGACCAGGCATACATCTGCTCCGTAGCTCTTGGTTGCCTCAACCTTGGAGATAGGTGCGCCGTCCGGCAGACAAATCAAAGATTTAATGCCGTTTTTTGTAGCAGCAAGGGCAACTCCCTGAGCATGGTTTCCGGCGGAGCATGCGATAACGCCCTTAGCCTTTTCCTCGTCGCTCAGCTGAGAGATCTTGTAATAAGCACCCCTTACCTTAAATGATCCGGTTATCTGAAGATTTTCAGTTTTCAGATATATTTCGCTCTCCGGATTGATTTTCGGGGCGTGAATAAGGTCAGTCTTTCTGATAACATTTTTCAGCACATAGCTTGCATGATAGATTTTATCAAGAGTAAGCATTTTTTATTACACTCATTTCATTAAATTTTGCTTTAAGGACGGTGTATTCTCTAATAAACACCGCTAACCACCCTAAAACATTATTAATCGTATCTGACAATACGTTTCCCTTCTAACGGAGGAAACCCGGAGCAGCCTAATACAGATTCTGCTTTCAGCTGTCTGCTCTGGGAGGATAATGCATCAGATCCATACATGCCGCTTCTCAGCTCTGCGGTTCTCTGTAATGCCGTAATCTGTGCCTGTTCCCTTCACTGCATTTACAGCAGTTCAAAAAACTGCAATACAATATGACAACCTAAATTGCATATTTTTCATTATTAGTTAAGTGTGTTATGGCAGGTAAGCATTTTATCAATAAATTGCTTTGCAGCTCTTGCTGAACGTCCGCTTCTGCCGACTGCGAAGCGTTCTGCTTCCTTTTCAAGCTCGTCAGCCGGCATGTCAAGCCTGTTCTGCTCGGCAAGTCCTCTGACAATTTCAAGGTATTCCTCCTTGTTAGGTCTTGAAAAGGCAATTTTAAGTCCGAAACGTTCAGAAAGTGAAATAAGTTCCTGAACAGTATCGTTCCTGTGCATGTCATCGCCGTCCCTGTCAGAAAAACTTTCCTTGACAAGGTGACGTCTGTTACTTGTTGCATAAATCACAATATTGTCAGCTCTTGCCGAAACAGAACCTTCAAGTATTGCTTTTAACGCACCAAAACTGTCATCATCTGACGCAAATGACAGATCGTCTATAAACAGAATGAATTTAAGCGGATTTTTACTCAGATTATCAATTATAACCGGAATGTCTCTGAGCTGATCCTTGCGGATCTCAATTATTCTCAGTCCCCTGTCACGATATTCGTTGGCAATCGCCTTTACTGACGAGGATTTGCCCGTTCCGGCGTCTCCGGTGAGCAAAACGTTTGAAGCCGGTTTGCCATTTATAAGCGCAAGAGTATTGTCAATTATCAGCTTTCGCTGACGACTGTATCCTATAAGCTGCGAAAGCTTTATCTCATCAGGATATTTAACCGGAACAATATTGCTTTCCTTGACTATAAACATGTAATATTTTGCATAAATACCATAGCCGAAACGCTCAATATTATCCACTCTGTTCTTGTACTCTACCTTAAAGTCATAGGCGGTATTGTCCCATTCCGGCAGAAATCCGTCATAGGCAATATTTGACCTGACCATTTCCGAAGTCATATCCGCAATAGCCTGAAGCGACTCAAGCTCATTTACAAGACAGTCATGCATTTTTTCGCTTATTTCAAGCTTATGCGCTTTTCTTATCATGTAAATATTTTCATCCTCCAGAATAAGCGTCAGAATATATGAGCTGAGGTCGTTATGATGCCTGTAAAGATTTGAAACAAAATCAGAATATGCCTGAATCTGCTTTATTGTATCGTCATCCTCAAAGCTTTTGAGAAGCCTTTCAAGACTCTGAATAGTACGGCAGTTCATTATATCTCTGAAAATAACCAGTGAGCTGAGCTTAAAATGAAGCTCCAGTAGTTTATTGTCCATTTTAAATAATGCCTCTACCTTATATAAATTCCAGGATCTTTGCTGTTACCTCTGTTGTTGAAAGCGGCTTGACACCAGTATTTCCAACAAGGTCAGCTGTTCTGTAGCCCTCTTCAAGGAATCTGTCAACAGCAGCATCAATAGCGTCTGCTTCCTTGTCAAGATCAAATGAATATCTGAGCATCATTGAAGCTGAAAGAATAGTAGCAATCGGATTTGCCTTGTTCTGTCCGGCAATATCCGGTGCGGAGCCATGGATAGGCTCATACATTCCTCTCTTTGTCGAGCCAAGCGACGCTGATGGCAGCATGCCGATAGAGCCTGTAATCTGCGAGGACTCATCTGAAAGGATATCGCCGAACATATTCGAAGTCACTACAACATCAAACTGTGCCGGATTTTTAACCAACTGCATAGCGGCATTGTCAACCAGCATATCTGTGCATGAAACGTCAGGATAATCCTTCGCAATTTCATGAACTGTTGCCCTCCAGAGACGTGAGCTTTCAAGGACATTTGCCTTGTCAATGCTGATAACATTTTTGTTTCTCTTTCTTGCGGTTTCAAAGGCAACCTTGGCAATACGCTCAATTTCCATTTTGCTGTAACACTCTGTGTCGTACGCTTCCTCGCCGTATTTTCCTTCTCTTCTTCCTCTTTCGCCGAAATAGATGCCGCCTGTCAGCTCTCTTACCATCATAAGGTCAAAACCGTTTGCAACGATATCAGGACGAAGCGGGCACTCATCCTTTAAAGCCTTGTAGAGCTTTGCAGGACGCAGGTTGGTGAAAAGCTCCAGAGCCGCACGAATTCCCAGCAGCGCCTTTTCCGGACGCTGATCGCCTGGAAGCGTATCCCACTTAGGGCCTCCGACTGCGCCAAGAAGTACACTGTCACTTGCAAGGCAGCCCTTTACAGTTTCCTCCGGCAGCGGCTTTCCTGTTGCGTCAATAGCTGCACCACCGATAAGATAGGGTGTGAAATTAAATTTATGTCCGAATTTTTCTGCCGTTTTTTTGAGGATCTCAACAGCGCTGTCCACAATTTCAGGTCCAATGCCATCGCCTCTGAGCAATGCTATATTAAATTCCATTGTTGTTACTCCTTATTTAAAGCTTCCGTTTTTAATTGATTCAATGAGACCGCCGTTTGTTATGATAGACTGGATAAATTCCGGGAACGGTTCTGTTTTAAACTGCTTTCCCGTCGTCTTGTCTGTAATAACGCCCTTGTCAAGATCCGCCTCAACCGTGTGTCCCTCTTCAATAGCGTCAACAGCCTCCGGACACTCCAGAATTGCAAGACCTATATTAATAGAATTTCTGTAGAAAATTCTTGCAAAGCTTTTGGCAATTACAAGTGAAATACCGCTTTCCTTTATAGCGATAGGCGCATGCTCTCGAGAAGAACCGCAACCGAAGTTGAAACCTGCAACCATAATATCGCCCTTTTCAACACGTCCGGCAAAGGTTGTGTCAAGATCCTCCATACAGTGGGAAGCAAGCTCTTTTTTGTCGCTTGTATTCAGATATCTTGCCGGGATGATAACGTCTGTATCAACGTTGTCGCCATATTTTATAACCTTACCCTCAAATATCATTTTACATTACCTCCTTAGGCTCTGCAATTTTTCCTGCAATTGCTGACGCTGCCGCAACAGCCGGACTTGCAAGGTAAACCTCCGATTCAACATGTCCCATTCTGCCAACGAAGTTTCTGTTTGTTGTTGCAACGGCTCTTTCGCCCTTTGCCAGAATACCCATATAACCTCCAAGACATGGGCCGCAGGTCGGAGTTGAAACAACAGCTCCCGCTTCAATAAATATCTTCAGAAGCCCCTGTTCCATAGCTTCAAGGTATATTTTCTGAGTTGCCGGGATAATAATGGTTCTTACGTTCTTTGCAACCTTTCTGCCCTTCAGGATTTCTGCGGCAAGCTGTAGATCCTCAAGTCTGCCGTTTGTGCATGAACCGATAACGACCTGATCAATTTTTATATCGTCGATCTCGTCAACTGTATGTGTATTCTCAGGAAGATGAGGGAATGAAACCGTCGGCTTGATCTCGCTAAGGTCGATAACATATGTTTCATCATACTGTGCATCATCGTCAGCCTTATAAACCTTTGGTTCTCTGCTGCTGTGCTCCCTGACATACTCAATTGTATTGTCGTCAACCTCAAATATACCATTTTTAGCGCCTGCTTCAATAGCCATATTCGCCATGCAAAGTCTGTCGCTTACTGAAAGACTGTGAAGCCCCTCGCCGGTAAATTCCATTGAACGGTAAAGAGCGCCGTCAACCCCTATCATACCAATAATATGGAGGATAACATCCTTGCCTGTTACATACTTGTTAAGCTTGCCCTTTAATTCAAATTTAATTGCAGACGGAACCTTGAACCATGCCTTGCCTGTCGCCATACCGCATGCCATATCGGTTGAGCCTACGCCTGTGGAAAATGCGCCCAGAGCGCCGTATGTACATGTATGTGAGTCAGCTCCTATAACAGCATCGCCTGAAACAACAAGTCCTTTTTCAGGCAAAAGTGCATGCTCAATACCCATCTGTCCTACATCAAAAAAGTTTGTAACTTCCTTTTCACCGCAGAAATCACGACACATTTTACACTGTTCAGCCGCCTTGATATCCTTGTTAGGAGCAAAGTGATCCATAACCATAGTAACTTTGTCCTTGTCAAAGACATTTTCAGCACCCAGCTTATTGAATTCCTTAATGGCAACCGGAGAAGTAATATCGTTGCCTAATACCAGGTCAAGGTTTACGAGGATAAGCTGTCCAGCCTCAACCTTGTCCAGTCCTGCATGAGCCGCAAGAATTTTCTGCGTCATAGTCATGCCCATTTATATCAGCCTTCTTTCAAATTTATTTTTATTTATCAGCTATAGAAAATCCAAACTTACCTGAATAATGAGATAATCCCCATAGCAAAACATGCAACTGCTAAAATAAAACCGGAACTCTGAGCTGTTTTAAAGTTATACGATTTTCCTTTTGTGTTATATGTGACATTTAAAGGGGTTTGGGGTAAATTTTTATAAGCAGTGACAAGCACTTTTGTGCCTGGTCTTAATTTTGAAAAATCTCCGTAATTTTCTTTTGCAATTGCCTCTACAACATTGCCGTCTACTGTGTATCGTACCTTTACTTCTTTTACATCAAAATTAACTTCTGTTATTTCTCCGTCAAAAAACCTGAGCTTCCCCATATTCCCGTCGGATTTTTTATAAAACATTGATAATGCAAAAAAAGCAAGTGCAGCAATAAACCAAAGCATTGTATTTCACTCCGTTCCAATCTTTGTCATAATAAAACCATCCGAGAAATAATCAAATTTTTTCAGGCAATTGGATTTTCATACCGGCATTTCCGGCATACCGATTATTTATTGATAATAGCGC
>CAKSJL010000002.1 GCA_934463345.1 uncultured Oscillospiraceae bacterium
CTATTCTGCTTTGACTATCGCTGCTTAACTTCAAAATCCTTGCGGTTAATGTGTCAAGTGTTATTGACAATTTCAAATTAATGAGATATTTAATGGTTATGATGATTTGAATGACGATGAGAAAAAAGAAAAAATGGAGCAAGCCAAAGAGAAAAGACAGGAATGCATAGACTGCATAAATAATAGAAAGATTAATTCAAAAACAATGGGTTTGCTTCTTGATTCACTTGAATGCAAAACTAAGAAGTTTAAAAAGAATGGTGATGAAGAACCATTTGATAAGTCTAGGAGGAGATTTAGAAAGATAATATTTGATGCCTTGTTTGGTGCTAAAAATAAAGATTTTTATGGCATGTTGATTAAAAACAAAAAAGTTGTCAAAAAATTGGTAATAGCAAATGAAGGTGACAATAGGGTTGTACTTCTATTGAAGATGATCAAAAGAGTGAATCCGAAATTAAAGCTGAAATTTATAAGTCCGAGCATATTTTGAATTTTAATAACAAGGAGAAATTTGTTAAAATGTATACTAGCACAGTATATAAGTTGTCCCAAATCCTTTCAGCAGTAGAATTTAAGGCTATAATGAATTTAGCAAATTATGTAGCTTATGAGACGTGTATTCTTAAATCTGGATGGGGAAAACATGAACATAATATGTCATTGAAAGAAATTTCAGTGGTTTTAGGATTGGATTATTCAAGATGTACAAGAATAATAAATTCCCTGATACAAAAAGGAGTTATAGGTTTGTTTAAAACAGGAAATCCTGACACAGGGAAAATCGAAAAATACTATATAGTAAATCCTTATATTTACACAAACGGTAAAAATCCAGAAAAGGCAATTGTTGAATTTTTCGATAAAAGCTATTGGAAAGAAATTTTAAATTAATATCAGAACGGAGATACAAATTATGAATAACGATAGTTTAGTAATTAAAATTATTGCAGCCCTTGACGAGAAACTGAGTAAGATTCGTATTAAAAAAGATATAAAGAAAATTGAAAATACTCCATTTTATTTAAGACTCATAGGAAAACTTGATAAAAGTAAGACCGATGCTAATGTAAAGCAGATATTGAAAAATACTAAAAAGCATAGTATAAACATTGATGCTAAAATTAATAAGAAATCTCTGGAGAATTCTCTTAAAGAAGCAGTGAATAACGCACAATCAAACAAGGATTTTATTGACGTTTATCCTGAAGGTCTTGAATAGTACGATATTGCCATGACAACTCTTCCAGAAGTTATGAAACGTTTAAAACCAAATTTACTTGACGGTGCTGATATCAACGACAAAAACTTTGATGAAACGTTTTGCAGATTGCAAAGAGAGTTTGTGAAAGCTTTTGAACAAGTGGGTAAAGAGAAGCGATAATCTCACTTCTCTTTATTTCAAGAACACCTTAATCTTTCATTATCCCTTTGGTTTCCACTTATGACCGCATTTACCGCAACGATTCACAGTTTGACCTGAGCCAAAGAATCCTGTAATAACACTATATCCTCTCTGCCCTGTTGTTACAGCAGTTGAACCACACTTAGGACAAGTGAGGGTGTTCAGTTTTTCTTTGTGCATCATTCTTGATGTAGCTTCTGCTTGGCGTTTCTCTAAGCCTATTCTCTCATTATAAAGGTCTTCATCAAAGAGAGGGTTTGGTTTAACGCATTCATCAAAGACAGTCTTTCTAACACCTCGACCATTAATAATATCTTCAAAGTGATATTCATAATTAGATGTAATTAACGGTTCACCGCAATAGTAACAGGTTGTAACTTTTTCGCTAATAGCACCACCAATAGTTCCACATTTAGGACAATATCTATAAAAGCTCATAAGATTAGTCAAGTGAGCAATCTCGACACTCCTTTCAATTTATTTAAATGAAAGATTTGCCCAATTTCTTTCACTAAAGATTGTTGTTTGCTTTATTAAATAATAGCACAATTTAATTGATTTGTCAATGTTTTTCACGATAATTCAAAACGTTAGAGTGAAAATTGGTATTTGAAATTGTTGACGGTCAGTTATCTCATATTTTCAAAATAGTTGGTAATATTAACACAGGTTTTAATCTTACTGATGATTCTGTAAAGAAACTTGTTGATGATTTTAATTACCTTAATTCTAAGCAAGATTTCGGTAAGAATTACGAAGACTTTATCAACTCAGTAAGAAGCAATAACGCAGATGTTGCAGATTATTTTGATTCACTTGCTGAAAAAGGTGCTTTTGCAAAGGCTAACGTTGAAGATGTTTATACAACAATTCTCGATGGTAATACTAAAGGTCTTAAAAATGCAAAAAGAACCATGTTGATGTATAATAAGGTACAAAAGTCTGGTGAAGAAAATGCTAAGGCATTTGCAAATGCGACAAGTAGAAGCAATGCTACTTTGGGTAATTATCTTTCTAATTTACAAAAGGGATATCAGAATCAGGTTGATACATATGTACAGAATGAATCACAGGTAAAGTTATATGCCACTCAGTGTAATAGCTGGGTGGCTTTTTATAAAGGTGGGTGAATAATTATAGTTTAAATTTCATAAATTTTAATAATTCAATACATATGAAAGGTTAAGCAATGAAGAAAGACACTATTACTGATACTATTAAAGTTGTTGAAAAAATTTCTGCAATTCCCGAAAATAAAGAAAACACAGAACATAGGTTATATGAAATTTTTGTAAAGTATGTAAAAAACAATAAATAACAATTGACAGGTGAAGGCTAATGGTGATATAATAATATTGCCATTAACCTTTTGTTTTTGACGAAAGGTTTTGATAATAATATGACTGCAATATATGCAAGAAGAAGTGTATACAGTGCGGATTCTATCTCTATAGAAACACAGATAGAGGCTTGTAAGAATGCTGTCAGCGGCGAGACAATACAAATATATAAGGACAATGGATTCAGTGGTAAAAATACCGATCGTCCGGATTTTAAAAGGCTTATGAATGATGTAAAGTCAGGAATAATTGACAAAATAGTTGTTTATAAGCTTGACAGAATTTCCAGAAGCGTCCTCGATATTGCAGAGCTGACAAGGGATCTTGAAAAATATCATGTTGACTTTATAAGTGCAACGGAACACTATGATACTACGAATCCTATGGGAAAAGCCATGCTTAATATGTCTGCAACCTTTGCACAGCTTGAACGTGAAAATATCGTTCAGCGAGTAAAAGGCGCATATATAAGCAGAAGCCAGAAAGGCTTTTATATGGGCGGACGTGTTCCATATGCCTTTGAGCTTGAGCCGACAGTTATAGCTGGTGTTAACACGAAAAAATTTGTTGTTAATCCGGATAAAGCTTACTTTATACATAGAATGTATGAAATTTACAGTCAGCCAAATACATCATTGGGAGATGTAAGGAGGAAGCTTTCTGCCGAAAACCTCATTCCTGATGATGGTGGTAAATGGTCTACAGCTAAATTAAGCGACCTTATGCGAAATCCTGTATATGTAAAAGCAGACAGTAAAATCTATGAGTTTTTTCAGAATGAAAGGACTAATATAGTTAACAGTCCTGATGAATTCAATGGTATTAATGGCTGTTATCTTTATACTGGAGAAAATACCAATAGAAAAACATGGGATTTGTCTGGACAGGTTCTTGTGTTAGCACAACATGAGGGGTTTATTGACAGTGATTTGTGGCTTTTCTGCCGTAAAAAACTTCTTGGAAACCACCGTATGAAATGGACTAAAGCTAAAAACAGCTGGCTTTCAGGAAAAGTTAAATGCGGGCATTGTGGATATGCTATGGTTATTAAAAAGTCAAATAATAGCAATACACGCTACTTCATCTGCACAGGACGTGCAAACTGTGTTTGTAATAAGCCTATGCCTACGATATATGCGGATGAGTTTGAAAGACTAATACAGAAGCATATCAGTGTCAAGCTTAATGAACTGACATTAAGACCTGACTGTAAAAAGAATGAATGTGATCTGAAGATTAACAGATTGAGTGCGGAAATTTCTAAAATAGAAGCTGATATACATAGTTTAGTTGACAAACTTACTAAGGCTGATGATGTCAGTATGCAGTACATACAGCTGAAAATCAGGGAGCTTGATTGTCAGAAGCAGAAAAAGCTTGATGATATTTATAAGCTGAAAAGCAATAAGGCAAATTCTCTCGATATCGGAGAACTTAATAATGTTATGAAGCTTTGGGATAAATTGAGTTTTGATGATAAAAGAGGGGTTGCGGAGCTGCTGATTGAAAAAATTATTGTATGTCCAGAAAATGTTGAAATAGTCTGGAAAATATAATTCTGTTTAATCTTGTTAGTCTGGCAGAAGCCCTCCGAATAACCCAGGACAATCTGAATTCCCGCAACTTCTATGCATGCAATCCGGCATTTGACAAAAATTGCGGACGAAACTGTTGCAGAAGAAGCAGATAGCAGATTTGCAATTAAATTGAAAAGCATAAACTTTGGGCAGCCTTCTGGCTGCCCTTTTTGCATAAAAAGAAAAGCCTACGAGATAAATCGAAGGCTTTTTTAGTTTTCAACATTTTTGTGTGGAAAAATTTCATTTTTATTTTACTGTTTCAGCAAGAGCATCATATACGGAGGTTATATTTGCAATAACCTTTTTGCGGATAATAAATCCGGTATATTCTCCGTCCTTTACAGCCCAGTACTTATTGGAATCCTCCCCCGGAACAGGTATATATTCAAGCTTTACATCTGTTCCATCTGTGAGGGTGTATTCAACGGTTATTTCCGGATCGCCTTCCGGCACAGCGTCCTTGTCGATGGATTCAAAGTAGACCTTGTTGAATGAATCAATAAGCGCCATGTAAATTTCACCGGTTTCGTTGTCATCGGAAGAAATTTCAGTTCCGTTAAATGTATATTTGCTGTTTTCTGAGTCAATTCCAAGTTCACAGCTTCCGTCAGGAGTTGTAAGCTTTACTGAACTAATATCCGACAATTTCTGACTGTATACATATTTGTTCATCATGTCAGCTGTGTCATATCCAAGAATAGTAACAGTACCCTTTTCAAAGGTAACGACCTGACCGTTTTCTGTAAACAAACCATACATTTCTGTGTCGTTATTAATGTAATTTCCGAATATGACCTTTGTGTATTTGTCTCCGGCAGAAATTTCAAAGACATACTGCGGTTTGTCAAATCCGTATTTTGCATAATCCGATTCAGGACAGTTTTCAGCAACGAATTTATATACCTTGTCTCTTATGGCATCATTGACAAATGTGCTTACGTCAGAGCTGTAAACAGTATCGTCCTTGTAAGGCTTGTCCATATACCATTTTCCGTTTTCGTCCATATTCATTGAGAATAAGATGTTTTCGTCTGTCTCGCTGCCTTTCCAGAGAGCAAAATGGTTTACGTCGCTGGAATTATAATCTGCTATATAAAGGCTCTTCAGTGCATCCTTTGTTGCACACAGCGTCATGCCTGTAGTATAGTCAATGAGGTAAATGCTGTCTGATCCTTCTTTCATGACATAGAAATATTCGTTTGTAGGAGTCGGATCTCCGACATGCAGAGTATAATCTGTGCCATTTGCTGTAACAGTCAAGTCAATCATATTTGCCCCGAAGCCGTATTTTGCGGTGTCAGTGTCTTCTATGATTCTTTCAGCTTTAAGTGAAGCCATTGCGGTACAAATGTTTACTGCGGTGTTTGAATTTACTTCAAAATTTACATCGTTAACCATAGTCCAGCCGTCAGCCTGTGTAAAAGTCATCTCATAATTTCCGCTTTCATTGTGAATGGAAAGGTTGGTCGAGGCATTTTCATCAAAGCTGAATATGGTGAGCTTATCTTCCTCCTGAGCTGCCTTGTTGTCATTTTTGGTTTTAACATGACTGGCTGCAAAGTACAGTCCGACTGATGCAGCAATAATCACCAGCATGGCAATAACAGCAATTCTGATACGTTTCATTTAAAGTAATCTCCTTTGTATGCTTTGCCGATTCAGGTTTATGCGTGTCGTCTTTTCAGCCAGATGAAAATGCCCGAAGCCGCAACAATAATCGGAGCTGCGTTAAGTATGATCATCATAGCCTTTGTGTCGTCCTTGCTTTTAAGAACCATGTAATCGTTTACATCAGTTTTGTTTGCGATGTTCATGTCAATATCAGTGTTGTACATCCATGTAATAGTTCTTGAATAGAGCATAACAGGGATTATCACATAATCTGCCTGAAGGTTTTCGTCATCTATAAAGTCAGCATTGCCCATTACAACAAGCTTTGAGTCGTTTCTGGTCTTGTCCTGAGAATAAGCGGCAAGATAAAGGATACCAGCTACTTCGTCCGGATCAATCTCAGTTCCGCCGTAAGGAGTTCCGATTGCTGAATCGTATGTTTCTATAAGCGGGCAGATTGTGAGATTTGAACGATTTTCATTCTGTACCTCATAGAATGAACGTGATGCAGGCATATAAGGAATGATTGATGATGCTTCGTCAATCAGGTTCGAGGTGAGGTCTGTGATATTTTCGTCCTGGGCAGATGAAGCGTCCACAAGCTTTACCATTATTTCGTTTTTATTGCCCGAAACGTATTTCGATGAATCAGTTTCAGAAACTATGTTGTAGTCCATTCTGATACCATACTGGTTCATTATATTTTCAATGTTTGTATAGTCGATTTCCTTTTCATTAGGGGACATGAGAAGTGAAAGATTTCCACCGTTGTCCATAAAGGCTTCGAGCTTTTCTCTTTCAGCGTCTGAAATGTCCGTCTGAGGAGCAGCAACGATGACTATTGCAGCGTCATCCGGAACGGCGTCGGCAGTAGCAAGATTAAGCTCCTTTGTCTTGTAGTTGAAGTCTTCAAGGTTTTTCTGGAATTTTGAATAGTTGTCTGCAAGTGTTTTTTCTCCATGACCTGTCAGGAAATATACTGAAGGCATGATTCCCTCGACAACGGATTTAATAGCGCCTGTTACATAGTTTTCGCCGTTGAATGATTCTCCGGTTATATTTCCGTCTTCATCAACTATGTCGGAATACATTGAAGTACCCTGAACTCTTTTTATGTTGTTTCCGCAGCGGACAATAATGTCGCCCTGAGAAAGAGTCATAAAGCCGTCCGGATTAAGCTCTTCCTTGATTTCCGGATGAGTTACAGGATCGATATCCTGAAAATTTATGCAGTCGTACTTACGAAGTTCGTCAAACATTCCCGCAAGCGCTGCGCCGTCGCTGTCATTTCTTATTTCATCAAGGTCATAAAGGAGATATATGTCAACCTTTTCGTCAAGACCCGAAAGATAGTTCTTTGTAGTGTCTGTAAGACTGTACATCTTATTCTGCGTCAGGTCGAGCTTGACATCAAAAAATGAAACGGCAACGTTTATCGGAATAATAATGACAAGAAGCATTGCTGCCATAATCCACGCAAGTGTTGTAAACTTTGCGTTTTTCATTGATTTTTTTATTTCCATTGTTTTTACCCCCTGCTCCAGCGTCTTTTTTCAACTGAAATAATAGTCCAGCCGACAAAAAGAATTGTTGTTGTCAGAAAGAAAACAAGGTCGGAAAGCTTGAAAATTCCCTCTGAGAATGAAACGAAGCGTTCGTTTGTTGAAAGCTGACCTATAAATTTAGCAACCTTAGGAAGGCTTTCAAAAAATCCGCTGTTTTTGATGCTGTCGATAAAAATAAGGATTATCATTGCACCTTCGCCCAGAATTGCGGCTATAACAGGATTTTCGGTAAATGATGACATGAGCATTCCTATTGATATGCAGACAAGTCCCCAGAGGAAGAAGCCGATGTAGCCGCAGATGAGTCCCGACCATACAACTCCGCCGCCCGTTGCAACTGTAACAACAGGGAAGAAGAGGGTAAGAATAAGCATTGTCAGGAAAACTGTTGCGACTGCCAGAAATTTTGCAATTACAATCTGGAAAACGTTCAGCGGACTTGAAATAAGAAGTACCTCTGTTCCGGCTTTTCTTTCCTCCGCAAAGGTTCTCATTGTAAGAGCCGGAATAAGGAAAATGAAGAACGAAAGATTGGAATAGAATATGTTCGGAAATGAAAATGTCAGCTTTGTTCCCGAAAGATTTGCAATTGCATCAACAAAGCCGATTGAAAATATCAGCATAAACAGAGCTGCGATGACGTATGCAAAAGGGGAATAATAATATGACTGAAGTTCTTTTTTATATAGTGAAAACATTTTTTTACTGATCCTCCCTGTCGTTGTATGAGCCTTCGTTATCCATTTCGTCAAGGAGATCCTTAAGCCCTTTCTTTTTAGGCGCACTTGCCGTAAGCTGTACGAAAACCTCTTCGAGGCTTGGTCTTTCGCTTGAAACCTCTGAAACTGAAAAACCATTTTTTACAAGATCAGCTACAATGATCTTTTTAAGGTCGTCGCTGTCGGCGTTTATTTTATATGTATTGACTCCCGGACCTTCAGGAATAATTTCAGAAATGCCTGTAATTCCAGCTGCGGCAGTGATGCAGGAACTTATCTTGTCTCTGTCACCCTCGGCAGTGATGCTGATAACGAGTGATGTGCCCATGCTTTCCTCAAGATGCTTTATGCTGTCCATAGCACGGATCTCGCCATGGCTTATAATTACAACTCTTTCGCAGACTGCCTGAATTTCCTGGAGAATATGAGAGCTTAATATAATAGTATGGTGTTTTTTCAGTGAGAGAATGAGGTTTCTAACTTCAACAACCTGACTTGGGTCAAGTCCAACGGTCGGTTCATCAAGAACGAGGTATTCAGGATTTCCCAGAAGAGCCTGTGCAAAACCGACACGCTGTTTGTAGCCCTTTGAAAGGTTTCGGATAAGACGGTTTTCCATATCCTTGATTTTGAGCTTTTCCATTGCGTCCTCAACCTGCTCTTTTTTTTCTGAGCCTTTAAGACCCTTGATCCCAGCGGCAAATTTCAGATACTCCTTGACTTTCATGTCAGGGTAAACAGGCGGTATTTCAGGAAGATAACCGATTTTTCTTTTTGCTGCCGACGGATTCTCGGAAATATCTATGCCGCCTATCAGCACCTTTCCGCTGCTTGACGGCAGATAACCCGTTATTATGTTCATCGTTGTGGATTTTCCCGCACCGTTCGGGCCGAGAAATCCCAGAATTTCATGGTCTTTTACAGTGAAGCTGATATTCTTTACTGCTGCGTTATGACCATAAAATTTTGTAAGATTTTTGATTTCGATCATATTTAAACCTCCATGGGCTGTACTATAATAATGTATATACAGCAGCCGCTTTTACGGCATGCGGCATGCCGGTATTTTTAATAACACCATGCTCCGTTTCGGTATGCACAGTTACACACTTTATATTATCGCAAAAAAAGACTACAGAAAAATTAATAAAAGATTACAATTTGCTTAAAACATGTGCAATTTGTACTACTCAGACAAATTCCCGGACAAACAACTATAAATTTTACCGTCTTATTGTGAAAGAAGCGTGTGAATTCACTGTAAATAAGGTGCAAATTTAAATAAATTCCTAATAGTTCACAGGATTTTCAAAAAACAATGGGCAATGTGTACAAATAAAATGTTAACAAGTTGTGCAGGCATACAAAATGAAGATTTCAGTGTTCGATTTTTTGTGTAAACTGTTGACATCAGAAAAACATTGATTTATAATAACATTATGAAGTTTGTGGGCATACTGTGAAAACAGCAGCGGATTGCTGATTTTTCGTGCCCAATGTTGTTATTTTCAAATTTAATTCACGAGAGGGGAAAGGTTACGATGATACTTAAGAAACAAAAGGCAGTTATCGCAGCTCTTCTTTCAGCAGCTCTTACAGCAGCTGCAATAGTTCCTGCTACAGTTTCAGCTGCAGGCACAAGAACAAAGGAAGAAAAGTACGGTGACGATTCTTATGCAAAAAGATTCCTGTCACTTTATGATGACGTTATCACAAACGGCGGAGAAAACGGATACCTGAGTAAAAAAAATGTTGCTTCAGGCGGTTTTGGTGTTCCATATCACGCTGTTGAAGAGCTTATCGTTGAAGCTCCTGACTACGGTCATGAAACAACATCAGAAGCTATGTCATACATTGTATGGATGGCAGCTATGAGAGACAATATCTCACAGAGTGGCTCAGTTACAAACCCAGACGGAACAACTACATCAGTTGATTCTACAAAGGATCTGGCTAAAGCTTGGAAAACGATGGAAATAATGATTCCTACTGTTCAGACAGGCTTCATGGGCAAGGATGAACTGAGCGCTACATATTCACCTGAATGGGAAGAACCTGAAATGTACCAGAACGATGGCGTTGCTATGGTTATGGGCAACAACGGTAAGAACCCGATTCACAAGTATTTCAAGTCAGCTTACGGCGGAGATTCAGGTCTTTACCTGATGCACTGGCTCGCTGACGTTGATGACTGGTATGGCTATGGCGGCGGCAATGGCAAGTTCACATTCATCAACACATTCCAGCGTGGTGCACAGGAATCATGCTGGGAAACAGTTCCACATCCATCAGTAGAAGAAAAGAAGTACGGTAACTCTCAGAAGGGTATCAAGGGTATCTTCAAGTCACCATCTGAAGATGTTCCGGCACAGTGGGCATACACAAACGCTCCTGACGCTGAAGACCGTGCAATCCAGGCTGTTTACGCTGCTAACAGATGGGGCGTAGGCGATTCAAGCGTTACAACTCTTGCTGGTAAGATGGGTGACCAGCTGAGAAATAACATGTTCGATAAGTATTACAAGAAGATCGGTGCTAACGATCCTTGGAATATGGCTAATGATATGTCTGGCGCTCACTACCTTATGTCATGGTATACATCATGGGGCGGCGCTATGGACGGTTCATGGGCATGGCAGATTGGTGCTAGCCACTGTCACGAGTTCTATCAGAACCCACTCGCAGCATTTGCTCTCCTTCAGGATGACGGTCTGAAGAGTGCTATGAAGGCTACAGACGCTGTTAAGGACTACACAACATCTCTCAAGAGACAGATGGAATTCTACCTCTGGCTGCAGTCAGCAGATGGTCCGATCGCCGGTGGTGCTACAAGCTCATGGAACGGCAGATATGAAACACCGAAGTACAATGCTGAGGATACAGCTCACTTCAATACTTCAACACCAACAACATTCTACGGCATGGCATATCAGGAACACCCTGTATACCTCGACCCGGGTTCAAACCACTGGATCGGTAACCAGGTATGGGCTGTTCAGCGTCTTGCAGAAATGTACTATGTTATTAAGACTGAAGGCGATACAACTGGTATCACAATCGACAGCACAAATGGTGCTATGACTCTTGAACAGTCACTCAAGGCTATTCTTGACAGATGGGTTGAATGGTTTATCAACAATGTAAATCTTTACGAAGACGGTACATATGACATTCCTGCAACTCTTGACTGGTTTGGTCAGCCTGCTGACTGGACAGGTACATATGATCCATCAGCTAACGATGGTCTTACATGTACAGTTACAGCAACTGGTTCCTCAGACCTCGGTTGTGTATCTTCACTTGCTAATACTCTTATTTACTATGCAAAGGCTGAAGGCGTTGATTACAAGAAGGCTTACAGCGACAGCAATACAGACGTAGCTTCAAAGGCTCTCTACCTTGCACATACGCTTCTCGACCGTGAATGGGAACTCGGACGTGATGATATCGGTCTCTCAATCACTGAAACAAACGGAAGCATGGTAAGACTCTTTGAACAGGAAGTATTTATTCCAAGTTACTATTCAGGAACAATGCCTAACGGCGATCCGCTGGAGAATGGTGCAACATTCCTGAGTTTCCGTACAAAGTACTATGATAACGAGAAGTTTAAGGAATTCAAGGCTGCATATGATAAGGCAGTTGCAGATGGTACAGACAAGACAGAGGCTATGAAGACTGTTGAATTGAATTACCACAGATTCTGGCATGCAGGCGATATTCTTCTTGCCCTCGGTACAATGTACGATCTGTATCCAGAGATTGAGCCAGATAAGTACGACAATGCTGAAGAAGGCGAACTCGTTGTAACTCCTTCTGAAATTGAAATCAGCGTTGGTGAAACTGAGACAATCGAAGCAACAATCGATGGTACAAAGGCTGATGTAACTCTTGTATCTGCTGATGATTCAGTTGCTAAGGTTGATGCTGATGGTACTGTAACAGGTGTTGGCGAAGGTTCAACAACAATCACAGTTTCAACTCCGGACGGCAAGACAACAACAGTTAAGGTTACTGTTAAGGCTAAATCAACAGATTCTTCAGATTCAAGCGACAATACAGCTGATACATCTGATCTTACAAATGCTCACTGGGGCGACGTAAATGTTGATGGTGAAGTAAACGTTGCTGACGTTGTTAAGCTTAACATGTTCCTCCTCAACAGCGAAGTTAATGAGGTTACAAAGCAGGGCTACATCAACGCTAACTGCGTATTCGACAACTATGTTGACACATCAGACAGTGCTATTATCATGAACTATGCTGCTATGATGATCACATACGACAAGCTCGGTCCTCAGTAATAAAAAAGTCTTTCATTTTAATTCCTTTTTTATAATTCCTATTTATTCCCTTAAATCCGGCCTTTTGCGAAAGGTCGGATTTTTTTGCTCTATTTGCTTGATTTATTTTAGCTGTAGTGGTATAATAATATAATAGTATATTGTGTACAAATGTATAGGAGGATTCCTTGTGATCAAAAGTATGACTGGCTTCGGCAGGGAACAATGCGTTATAGACCAGTATGATATAATGGTTGAGATAAAATCGGTTAACCACCGCTATTATGAATTTTCCTCAAGACTGCCAAGACAATATAATTACCTTGATGAAAAACTGAAAAGTCTTGTTAAAGGCAATATATCAAGAGGCAAGGTCGAGGTTAGCGTTACCGTAAATAACCTTAACGGAAGGGAAGCTAATATAAAAGCCGACAGGCTTCTTGCTGAAGGTTATATTAATGCTCTTCTTGAAATAAATGCAGATATTGGACTCGATGATGATCTTAAGCTTTCAAATTTGCTGAGACTTCCTGATATTTTTAACGTTCAGAGGGAAACGGTTGATGAGGATTATATATGGAGTATTGTTAAGCAGGCAGCTGAATCTGCTATCGAAAAGTTCGTTGTTATGCGCAGAAATGAAGGCAGGGCAATGAAAGCGGATTTGCTTGAAAAGCTTGGCAATGTCGAGTCTATGCTGGCAGAGGTTGAAAGACATGCACCCGAAACCGTTGAAAATTACCGTGAAAGACTTTTCCAGAAGCTTCAGGAGGTACTTTCTGAAAGAGAAATCGATGAGCAGAGAATTTTAATGGAGGCAGCTGTTTTTGCGGAAAAAATTGCTGTTGATGAGGAAACCGTAAGGCTTCACAGTCACATTAAGCAATTTGGCGAGCTGCTTGATTCAGACGAACCTGTTGGAAGAAAGCTTGATTTTCTTGTTCAGGAAATAAATCGTGAGATTAATACTATCGGTTCAAAGGCTCAAAACCTGGAAATAACAAAATGCGTAGTTAATATGAAAGCGGAAGTTGAAAAACTTCGTGAACAGATCCAGAATATTGAATGACGGAGGAACTATGCGGCTTATAAATATCGGATTTGGAAACATGATTTCATCAGCAAAGCTTGTTGCGGTTGTAAGTCCTGAATCAGCACCGATAAAAAGGATCGTTCAGGATGCTCGTGACAGCGGTACGCTTATTGATGCTACATACGGAAGAAAAACTCGTGCTGTTATGGTAATGGACAGCGGGCATATTGTTCTTTCGGCTCTTCAGCCGGAAACCTTTGGCTCAAGAGTGAACAATAATGAGGAGGATGTGACAGAAAATGAGTAAAGGACTTTTATTTGTTGTTTCTGCACCGTCAGGATGCGGAAAAGGCACTATTCTGGAAGAAGTACTTAAAGATGACAAATTTTATTTTTCAGTTTCTTCGACTACAAGAGCTCCAAGAATAAATGAAACTGACGGAGTCAACTATAATTTTACAACAACTGAGAACTTTGAAAAGATGATCTCAGAAAACGGAATGCTTGAATATACATGTTACTGCGACAATTATTACGGTACTCCGAAGAATATGATTGAAAAAAAGCGTCTTGAGGGAAAAAATGTAATACTTGAAATTGAGGTTGACGGCGCAATGCAGGTAAGAAAAAACTGTAGTGATGCGATTTTAATATTTGTTATGCCGCCTTCAATTGCAGAGCTTAAAAGACGCTTGAAAAAAAGAGGAACGGATTCGGATGAAGTGATTGCAAAACGTATTGCAAAGGCAATCGAGGAAATTCCGTATGCGCATAAATATGACTACGTTATTGTAAATGCAGAGCTTGAAAAGGCTATTGAAGATTTTAAGTCGGTGATTTCAGCGGAGGAACACAAAGCTGAATATGCCGCAGATTTTATAGATGAGGTGCTAAAAAATGCTTAGACCAGCAAGTACACCATTAATTTCAAAATATGTCAGCTATTATTCGCTTGTTATCGGTATATCAAAACGTGCAAGAGAAATTGCAGACGAGCTTTGCGCTGAAAACAAGATTCTTGAGGAAAAGCCGGTTAAGACCGCCGTTGAGGAGTTTGCAGCAGGTAAATTCAAGATTGTTTCATATAATCCGGACGAGAACAGCTCAGCTTCTGCAGAATAACACAGATAAGGCGTGGAGGGCTTATGAACAGTGAAAATATATGTGCATTTGACCGAAAGCCGGAAAATATTAAGTTGTTGAAGGCTTTGGTTGCGGTTAGCAATTTGTCATTTACCGTCGATAAGCCTTTTTCTTATCTTATTCCGCAGACTCTTGTTTCAGCAATATTGCCGGGAACAAGAGTTGTTGTTCCTTTTGGGCGTTCGGACAGAAAAAAAACTGGCATAGTAATTAAAACTGAACCGGTTTCTCAGGATGACGGAAAGCTTAAAGCAATTATTTCAGCGCCGGACGGCGAACCGATTCTGAACGCTGAAATGCTTGAACTTGCATCATGGCTCAAGGAAACGACATTCTGCACATTCTATGACGCTGTTAAGTGCATGGTTCCGTCCGGCATGAATATAAGCGTTACTGAAAAATATTCTCTGACCTCAAAAGAGCCTGACGAAACTCTTACACAATCACAGCAGGAGGTTTATCGCCGGATTTCGCAGTGCAGAAGCATTTCTGCGGAGATTCAGAGACTAAAAAAGGAAGGCTTTTCGGCAGATATAGACATACTTTCACTGGGCGGTTTCCTCAAATGTACTGTTAGCAATAAGTATAGCGTGGGCAGCAGCACTATTACTATGATACGCCTGACTGACAGATATATTTCCGACCCGGATTCATACGCTCTTACGGCAAAGCAGCGGCAGCTTGCGGATATTATATCGCAGAAGGATGCCATATCATTCAAGGAGGCATGCTACCTTTGCGGAGTCGGCAAGACTGTCGGCCAGAAGCTTATTGAAAAGGGTGCAGCTGAAAAGTATGAGCTTGAAGAATACAGAACTGTACACATGGGAAATCCGGGAACTGCATCGCTGGATAATATTGTGTTATCGGAGTGTCAGCAAAGGGTTTATAATGTCATAAGCAAACAGCTGGACAGCGGAAAACCGGAATGCTTCCTGCTTCATGGCGTTACCGGAAGCGGCAAGACCTCAGTCTTTAAAAAGCTTATTGAGCATTGTACAGTTTCCGGCAGACAGGCTTTGCTTATGATACCGGAAATTTCACTTACTCCGCAGATGGTAAAACAGTTTCAGGAGCTTTTCGGAGAAGAGGTTGCTGTTATTCACAGTGGCCTTTCACAGGGGCAGAGAACGGATGAATACAAACGCATAAAGCGTGGACTTGCAAGAATAGCTATCGGTACAAGAAGCGCTGTATTTGCACCGTTTGAAAATATAGGTCTTATAATTGTTGACGAAGAGGGGGAGCGTTCCTACAAATCGGACAAGTCTCCGAGGTACAACGCAATTGACGTGGCAAAAAAACGCTGCCGTACCCACAATGCAGTGCTGCTTCTTGCGTCTGCAACTCCGTCAATAGAAAGCTATTATTACGCTCAGAGGGGTATATACAAGCTTCTTGAAATGAATGAGCGCTACAGCGGTTCCCAACTGCCGCAGGTAACGATTGTTGACATGAATACTGAAAGAGAGGAAGGAAATGCCTCAGAATTCAGTAATGTTCTTATAGATGAAATAAATGAAAATCTGAAAAACGGCGAACAGACTATACTGCTTCTCAACCGCAGGGGATATCATACCATTATAAGCTGCTGTCACTGTCATACGCCGGTATATTGTCCGAATTGCAGTATACCTATGACGTATCATAAGGTCAACAACACGCTTATGTGTCATTACTGCGGTCATACGCAGCCGCCGGTTGAAGTCTGCCCGCAGTGCGGAAGTACAAGCCTTAAACAGACGGGTTTTGGAACACAAAAACTTGAGGAACAGCTTGAAAGCCTCTTTCCGGATGCAGAAATATTAAGAATGGACGCTGATACCACTATGTCAAGGTATTCCTATGAGAAAAATTTCAGCGATTTCGGAAAAGGAAAGTATAATATAATGGTCGGCACACAGATGATCGGAAAGGGACTTGATTTTCCGAACGTTACGCTTGTCGGTGTGCTTTCAATAGACAAGGCGCTTTTTTCAGGCGATTTCAGAAGCTATGAAAGAACCTTTTCACTTGTTGCGCAGGTAGTCGGACGCTGCGGACGTGGCAGCAAAAAGGGAAGAGCCTATCTCCAGACCTTTATGCCGGAGCATTATGTTCTGAATCTTGCCGCACAGCAGGATTACAGGAATTTTTATAAGGAGGAGATAGCGGTAAGACGTGCGCTTATATTTCCTCCGGTATGCGATATGTGCATACTGGGCATAAGCTGCGAGGACGATCAGAAAGCTGGCGGTGCAGCTGAAAAGCTGCTGGAAATAATAAGAGGACGTGTTCAGTCAGGCGTTGACTTTCCGTTGAGAGTTTTAGGACCTGTCCGCTGTTCATACGGAAAAATAGGCGGCAAATACCGCTACAGAATTATTCTTAAATGCAAGAATAACATAAAGCTGAGATGTTTTATAAGAGATATACTTTTTGAAATAAATAAATGCAGCGAATACAGCAAAGTAAATATATATGCCGATATAAACGGAGATATCGGAGTCTGATTTTGGAGGAAATTATGGCACTTAGAAAGATTGTTACAAAGGAAGATCCTGTTTTAAGAAAGGTGTGCAAGCCAGTTGAAAAGTTTGATGAGAAGCTTGCCTCACTTCTTGACGATATGGCAGAAACGCTTGCAAAGGCACAGGGCGTAGGTCTTGCCGCACCACAGGTCGGATTTTTAAAAAGACTCTTTATAATGGATCTGGGTGAGGGTATTATTGAGTGCATCAATCCTCAGATTGTAAAGGAAAGCGGAAAACAGAAGGTAATGGAGGGCTGTCTTTCGTGTCCTGACCAGTGGGGATACGTTGTTCGTCCGGCAAAGGTCAAGCTCAAGGCACAGGACAGAAACGGAAAATTTTTTACACTCTCTCTGACAGAGCTTGGAGCACAGTGCGCTTCCCATGAAAACGACCACCTTGACGGACACCTTTTTATTGACAAGGTAGTTGAGTTTGTAAAGCCGGAGGAGGAATAGTCTGAAAAATCATGCTATTCAGATTCGGACAGGCGTTCTGCACATCTCAGAACATTTCGGGAATCTCCGTTATGCCGCTTGGGAGATTTTCATTACTGTTTGTGCTGACACCGCAGCGGCAGAATGGAGATTATTATGAAAATAGTTTTTATGGGAACTCCTGATTTTGCAGTTCCATGCCTTAAAGCGCTCTGCGATAACGGACACGATGTTAAGGCGGTTTTTACCCAGCCTGACAAGCCGAAGGGCAGAGGCTATAAAATGATACCGACTCCTGTAAAAAAATGTGCGATGGAGTATGAAATACCGGTTTATCAGCCCCTTTCGCTCAGAAAGGGAGATGATGCTGAAAGCTCGTTTGAAAAGCTTTCGGAAATTGCTCCGGATCTTATAATAGTCGTGGCATACGGTCAGCTCCTTCCGCAGAGTATACTTGATCTTCCGAAGTACGGCTGTATAAATATTCACGCTTCACTTCTTCCGGAATACAGAGGCGCAGCGCCGATACAGTGGAGCATACTGGATGGAAAAACAATGACAGGCGTTACGTCAATGCAGATGGAGGCAGGGCTCGACACCGGCGATATGCTTATAAGCAGGAGCCTTGAAATCGGTGAAAATGAAACAGCCGGTGAGCTTCACGACAGGCTTTCAGAGCTTGGCGCAGAAGTACTTCTGGAAACAGTTTCAGCCGTTTCAGCCGGAACGCTCTCGCCGCAGAAGCAGGATGATTCAAAGTCATGCTATGCGAAAATGATAACAAAGGAAATGAGCAGACTTGACTTTAATGAAAGCGCTGAAAAATTGCATAATATAATAAGGGGAATAACCGGCTTTACAATGCTTGACGGAAAACGTCTTAAAATTTACAGAAGCATTGTCGGCGGTCAAACCAATGCTGCTGCCGGAACAGTTGTCGATACAAAGAGCTTTGCGGTTGCCTGCGGTGACGAAAGAACTGTAATATTTACAGAGGTTCAGTATGAAGGCGGCAAACGCATGAAAACAGAGGATTTTTTAAGGGGCAGAAGACTTTCAGACGGTGTTATTTTGGGCTGATGCTGTACAAAGTCGTCAGGCGTGCTTTGTGCGGTGTTGCCTTGATAGATAAAGGAGAGTATTATGTTTTTTTATGATTACTACTGGTTGGTATTAATACCTGTTATAATTGCAATGCTCGCATCTGCAAACGTTAATATGACCTACAGGAAATATGAAAAAATCCGCAATTCAAGAGGTCTGACCGGAGAGATGGCTGCCAGAAAGATACTTGATGCAAATGGTCTTTATAATGTCAGAATAGAGCACATTTCCGGAAATCTGACAGATCATTTTGATCCCAGTACAAATATTGTAAGATTATCAGATTCCACTTATTCAAGTTCATCCGTTGCGGCGGTTGGTGTTGCAGCACACGAGGTCGGACATGCAATACAGTATGCAAGGGGATACACGCCGATGAAGATAAGGAGTGCAGTAATTCCACTTACAAATATCGGTTCCACTCTTTCTTATCCGCTGGTAATTCTAGGACTTGTTTTTAATTCATCGCTGGGCGATATTATGATAAACTTCGGAATAATTCTGTTTATGGCGGTCGTGTTCTTTCAGCTTGCAACTCTTTTTGTTGAGTTCAATGCAAGCTCAAGGGCAATGAAAACTCTTGAAACGGATCATATACTTGAAGGGAAGGAACTTTCTGCTTCAAGAAAGGTGCTGACCGCTGCGGCGCTTACCTATGTTGCAGCACTTTTCACAGCAATTGTAAACCTTATAAGACTGCTGCTTATTGCCGGAAGAAGGGACAGAAGAGATTAAATGGCGGACGCAAGGTATCATGCAGTAAAGCTGCTGTGCAAAACTTTCGGCAGGGGCGGATATTCAAATATTATTCTTGACAAGGCTCTTGCAGAAAGCGATATGGATGAACGTGACAAAAAGCTCTGTTCTGCGATTTATTACGGCGTACTTGAACGCAGAATAACACTCGACTATATTATTTCCAGCTATTGCAGGCAGAATATTTCAAGGCTTCGTCCAGAGATACTGAATATTCTGAGATGCGGTATTTACCAGCTTGAGTATATGGATTCAATTCCGGACAGCGCCGCTGTCAATGAAAGCGTAAAGCTTGCCAAAAAACTTAAGCTTTCCAGTCTGTCGGGCTTTGTAAACGGAGTACTTCGGAGCTTTGTTCGTGACGGAAAGAATATCAGATATCCCGATAACCGCACAGCAAGACTTTCGGTGGAATATTCTGCTCCGGAATGGCTTGTTGAAATGCTTGACAAAAATTATGGCAGCACCGGACTTTCGCTTATTGAAACCTCAGTTGGTTCACCACCGGTTACGATAAGGCTTAATACAGCTGCTTACAGCCGTAATGATATCATTTCTCAGATAAGTGAGCTTGAACCTGCCGAAACCTTTCTTGAAAACTGCTTTGAAATAAAGGCATCGGATATAACTTCCTGTGACGCTTTTAAAAAGGGGATGTTCCATGTTCAGGATATTGCCTCACAGCTTTGCTGCAAAGCGCTTGGCGTTTCTGAAAATGATACGGTTCTTGACCTTTGTGCGGCTCCGGGCGGAAAAACCTTTACTCTTGCGGAGCTTATGAATGGAAAGGGCAGGATATATTCCTTTGATCTGCACGAAAACAGGGTAAGGCTGATACGTTCCGGTGCAAGGAGATTGAAGCTTGAAAATATTACAGCTCTGACCGGAAATGCAGCAGAATTTAATCCGGATATTCCGGAAGCTGACAGGATATTGTGTGATGTGCCATGTTCAGGCATAGGAGTAATACGCAGAAAGCCGGAAATAAAATATAAATCTCCTGAGGAATTTGACAGATTGCCGGAAATACAGTACAATATACTTGAAAATGCAGTCCGTTATCTGAAAAGCGGCGGAGAACTTGTATATTCAACCTGTACTGTTAATCCAAAGGAAAATGATGAGGTTATTGACCGCTTTCTGAAAAACCATAGTGAGTTTGAGGGTATTCCTTTTCTGGAGAATTTAGGAAAACCGTTTGGTTCGTATAAGGCTGTGATTTTTCCGGAATATTTCGGCAGCGACGGCTTTTTTATTTCAAAGATCAGAAAAAAGTGAGGTAAAGATATCTCGCCTTATAAAACGGAGTGTGATAAATTGGAAAAGATAGATATACTATCGCTTGATTTGTCTGAGCTTGAAACGGAAATATTATCAACAGGCGAAAAGAGATTCAGAGCGAAACAGATTTTTGAGTGGCTTCATGTAAAAAAAGTGCGCTCATTTAATGAAATGACTAATCTATCTGTACAATTTCGCAACGCACTTTCGGAAAAATTTTGTATAAATCAACTATTTGTTGCCAGAAAGCTTGAATCATCTGTAGACAATACTGTAAAATATCTGTATAGACTTTCTGACAGCTGTTTTGTTGAAACGGTTTTAATGGAATATAAGTATGGAATGAGCCTTTGTGTGTCAACTCAGGTTGGCTGCAAAATGGGTTGCCGGTTCTGTGCGTCAACAATTGCCGGATTCGAAAGAAATCTTGAACCGTCCGAGATTCTGGGACAGGTTTATGAAACAGAAAGACAAAGCGGAAAAAAGGTTTCTGGGATTGTACTTATGGGAATAGGCGAACCGCTGGATAATTACCGTAACGTACTTAAATTTCTTGATCTGGTGTCAGCGCCGGAAGGAAATAATCTCAGTCTGCGGCATGTTACACTTTCGACCTGCGGAATTGTTCCGAAAATACGTGAGCTTGCCGGTTTAAGGCTTGGGTTAACGCTTTCAATATCGCTTCACTGTCCCGACAATAAGGGAAGAAGCGAGATAATGCCGATAAATGACGCTTACAGCATAGAAGAGCTTATTGCGGCGGCGGACGAATATACAGAAAAAACAGGCAGGCGTGTTACATACGAATATGCTGTTATAGACAGTGTAAATTCTGACAAAAAAAGTGCGGAGAAGCTTGCGCATCTTCTTCGGGGAAAAAACTGTCATGTAAATCTTATTCCGGTTAATGCGGTAAAGGAGAGAAATTACAGATCCAGCCGTAGCTCTGCAATGAGATTCTGCGAGTATCTGACCGGAATGGGTATAAACGCCACAGTAAGAAGGACACTTGGAAGCGATATAGATGCCGCATGCGGTCAGCTGAGACGTGAGGCGGCAAAATAAAGATATTTGAGAGGTGAATGATATGAAGTATGTCAGCGAAACGGATATAGGACTTGTCAGAGAGGAAAATCAGGACATAGTCCGTATTGAGGAATACTATGACAATGTACTTGCCGTAGTGTGCGACGGAATGGGAGGAGAACGCTCCGGACAGGATGCAAGCCGTATTGCAATAAATGAGGTGTTCAGCCGTTTCAGCGCCGGATTTTCACCGGATCTTGATACAATATCCGTAAGGCAGCTTATGACTGCTTCAATATCAGCAGCGAACTCGATTGTATATACAACAGCCAGAATCGACTACAGAAGCTTCGGCATGGGAACAACCTGTGTTGCAGCTTATATAGACGACAAATATATATATGTTGCAAATGTGGGGGACAGTCGTGCATATTATGTGGATGAAAACGGACTTCATCAGATTACAACTGACCATACATTTGTAAATCTGCTGCTTATGCAGGGAAAAATTGGACCGGAGGAGGTCTATACTCATCCTAAAAGGAATATGCTGACCAAGGCTGTCGGAGTTGAAAGAGTTGTGATCCCTGACTTTTTCAGGATGAAAAGGGAAAAGAATTTTACGCTTCTTCTTTGCTCGGACGGACTGTCAGGTTACTGCAGCGACAGCGAGATCTATGAGGTTATGAAAAAAACTCCCCTTGAGGAGATGACGAAGGCTCTCATTGATCTTGCACTGAGCAAGGGCGGCAGAGACAATATTACACTTGCGGTGATAACTGACTGATTTATTTACAGGAGTGGAGAGAATAGATGGATAAGAACATAGGAAAGAAGCTTGACGGACGATATGAGATAACCGAGCTTATCGGCGAGGGCGGAATGGCTGATGTTTACAAGGCTGTTGACGTTGTTGATAACAAGGTTGTTGCCGTTAAGATACTTAAACAGGAATTTGCTGAGAGTGAGGAGTTTTTAAGACGATTCAGAAATGAATCAAAGGCAATAGCTGTTTTATCGCACCCGAATATTGTAAAAATTTATGATGTGGGCTTTTCCGACAAGATACAGTTCATAGTTATGGAGTATATTGACGGTATTACGCTTAAAGAGTATATAGAGAGTGAAAAGGTTTTAAGCTGGAAGGATGCCGTTCATTTTGTAACTCAGATTTTAAGAGCGCTTCAGCATGCGCATGAAAGAGGCATAGTTCACAGGGATATCAAGCCGCAGAACATAATGATGTTTACGGACGGAACTATAAAGGTCATGGATTTCGGTATTGCCAAATTTGCGAGGGAAGAGGGCAAGACTGCAACTGATCAGGCGATAGGAACGGTTCACTATATCAGTCCGGAACAGGCAAGGGGCGATATAACTGACGCCAAAAGCGATCTTTATTCAGTAGGCGTAATGCTTTATGAGATGCTGACCGGTCAGAAGCCGTTTGATTCGGACAATCCGGTATCGATTGCGGTTATGCATATGCACAATGTAGCAGAGCTTCCGAGAAGAGTAAATCCTGATATTCCTGCACCGCTTGAGGAAATAATTGTTCATGCAATGGAAAAAAATCCGGCTGACAGATATCAGACGGCTGTTGAAATGCTGAGGGATATTGACCGTTTCAAGGCTGATCCGGATGTACGTTTCGGATATATTACAAGACAGCCTGAACCGGATATGAAAACAAGATATTTTTCGGCAGTCAGTGATGAAGTTCAGGAAAAAAACAGCTTTCCGGAAGAAGAGTACACGAACGGAAACGATGAGATTTACAGCGCTGATGATCCGTATGAGGAAACCTATGATGAGGATTACAGCGATTTTGATGATGTTCCGGAAAAGAAAAAATCACTTTTTGTGCCGGTTCTGTCAGCTGTAACGGTTGTCGTTATAATGGTTGCGGTATTTTTTATTGCAACTCTCATAAAAAGTATGTTTACCGGAGAAAAAACTACATCCTCTGAATTTGCAATGCCAAATCTTGTGGGGATGGATTACAACCAAGCTGTGGAGGCCTATCCTAAGCTTGACATACAGGTCGATTCAACAGAATGGTCGGATCTTGAAAAGGATAAGATTTTCTATCAGAGTGTGCCTGAGGGTGACGGAGTTAAGAAGGGCGAGATCATAAAGGTAAAGGTAAGTCTTGGCGCTAAGACTGTCAAAGTACCGAACGTTATAAACTATCACTACAAGACTGCCGAGGAGGCTCTTCGTGCGGCTGGTCTTGAGGTTGAATTTAAATATCAGGAAAACAAGGATGTCGAGGAAGAAATTGTCTTTGACACAGAGCCGGGAGCGCTTGAGGAGGTTGCGCCAGGAACAACGATTCTTGTCTATGTAAGCAAGGGCAAGGATGTTGAGGAAATCAAGATGGAAAACTTCGTCGGAAAGAAAATCGAGGACGCAAAGATTCAGTGCGGAATCTGGGGACTCAGCGTAAAGACCGAGAAAAAGGATTCCAGCAAACCGGAAGGAACGATTCTTGAACAGAGCATCGAAGAGGGTGAGAAAGTTCCGGCAGATTCAACTATAACATTTACTGTGAGTACTGGCAAAGAACCAGAGGGAACAGTTGATATGACTTTCTACTTCCCGGCAGATTCAACAGGAAGATTCACGATAAGCGCATACCAGAACAATGTAAAGATATTTGAAAGCTTTACGCTCTCCGCAGATTATTCAAAGGAAAATCCTATTTCTGTAACAGGAAAGGGAAATGATGTTGAAATAACAATGGTTCTTACAAACCTCAGCAATAACATGACAGCTGTTCTGGGCAAATACACCATGAATTTCGAGGAGGGAACATTCTCGACAGTGTCCGAGGATATTGACCTTGCATTCATGACAGTTGACGGAATGTATGTTGCACCAACAGAAGCTCCTTATGTTCCGCAGCCAGAACCTGAGCCACAGCCAGAACCTGAGCCGGAGCCTGATTCAAGCTCTGACGAGCCAGCGCCGGAGGAAAGCTCTGACGAAAGCTCAGAAGACGGTGAAGAGCAATGAGGGGAATTATAACCAGATCTATCGGAGGACTCTATACGGCAGAGTCCTCCGACGGTGTATATGAATGCCGTGCAAGGGGAATATTCAGAAAACAGGGGATTTCTCCGGCGGTTGGCGACAATATTGAATTTGAAAATGGCATTATAAACGAGATATATGACAGGAAAAATTCGCTGATAAGACCACCTCTTGCTAATCTTGACTATCTGGTATTTGTAGTATCAGTTTCTCAGCCTGCGCCAAACTATCTGCTGCTCGATAAATTTATTGCGGTTGCGGAATATCAGCACATAGAACCTGTTATTGCCGTTACCAAAATAGATATTGAAAGCTGTGAGGATATAATTTCAATATACAGCAAGGTGGGGATAAATGTAATAGCAGTTGATTACAGTCGTGAAGAGCCTGTTGAGGAACTAAAAGGATTGCTTCATAACAAAATCAGCGCATTTACAGGAAACAGCGGTGCAGGGAAATCAACGCTTCTTAATGCGATCTGTCCGGGGCTTGATATACCTACAGGTGAAATAAGCAAAAAGCTTGGCAGAGGCAGGCACACAACACGTCATGCTCAGCTTTACAAACTGCCTTGGGGCGGCTATATCGCCGATACTCCCGGATTTTCGACGTTTGAAACGGATAAGTACAGCATAATCCGTAAGGAAGAGCTTTCTGGATGCTTTCGTGAATTCGGGAAATTTGAGGGTAAATGCAGATTTCGTGACTGCTCGCATACAAAGGAAAAAGGATGCAGCGTTATCGAGGCGGTTGAAAATGGTGATATATCTCAGTCACGCCATGAGAGCTATTGTGCTATGTATGAGGATGCAAAAAAAATCAGGGAATGGGAGCTGTGAGCTTTATGCAGAACAAGAAATGCTATATATTTGCAGGTTCACCAGATGCAAAATGCAGCGGAGTTGAATTTGACAGCAACAGGTATGTGATATGCGCAGACGGCGGATACTCCCTGGCGAAAAAACTTAATATAACACCGGACGTTATAATTGGGGATTTTGACACATATCGTGAAAAGTTTCCGGCTGATTGTGAAATAATAAGACACCCTCCGGAAAAGGATGATACCGACACAATGCTTGCTGTAAAGCTTGCGCTTGACAGGGGATACAAAAATATAGTAATATGCGGAGCAATTGGCGGCAGACTGGATCATACATTTGCCAACATACAGACGCTCAGATATATCATGAAGCATGGCGGAAACGGTGAGCTTGCCGGAGACGGAAGCTTTGCAACAATGCAGGGACCGGGTGTCAAGGTCTACAGCCGTATAAACGGATATTATTTTTCGCTTTTTTCCTATACTGAGGAGTGCAGCGGAATTACAGCAACAGGCTTTAAATACCCTTTGAAGGACGCTGTGCTTAAAAACAGCTTTCCGCTCGGAATAAGCAATATGGTTACAGGTAAGGCAGGAATAATTTCGCTTGAAAAGGGAATACTTCTTGTGATTTTTTCAAAAGATATGAACCAAAACTAAAAAAATGAATATAATAAAATATGGTTTTATTGCAGGCAGCGTCGTTGTGGGCGTCTATACTGCCGGCAGCCGATTTTATTTTGAAGCGGAGGTACATATATGAAAATTGTTGTAATAAGAAGTCCTAAGTTTTTGTCCGGTTTTCTGAGATTTATTTTTAAGATAAAAAAAGAAGATGACCCGGAGTAATGCGCCGTACAGATAATAAAATTAGTCTTGCAGTGGTTAGCACAGAAATTAACATCTGAGGTTCTAAAGTAAAAGGGGCAGCTGTCGGCTGCCCCTTGACGTTTTTTATGATAGACCAAAGCTTATTGAAAGCGCACTGTTGACACGATTCATGTCCCCCGATTCAAGCTCTCCCATACGCTCTTTAAGACGTTTTTTGTCAATTGTCCTAATCTGCTCCAGAAGCACGACGCTGTCCTTGGAAAGACCGCAGCCTGAAGCGCTCAGCTCTATGTGAGTCGGGAGCTTTGCCTTTTCACGCTGACTGGTTATCGCTGCTGCTATAACTGTCGGACTGTGTCTGTTTCCTACATCGTTCTGAACTATAAGTACCGGTCTTATTCCGCCCTGTTCTGAACCTACAACAGGGCTTAGATCGGCGTAATAAATTTCGCCTCTTTTAACTGACATGATATGCACTCCTAAATCTGGATTTATTTATCTTAACCAACAAGCAGTACCGCTGTATATGTAATTATAATTGCCACCTTAGCTTTAATTAATTCATGCGAATGAAAATTTCAGTCGGACATATTCGTTATTTTATGACATTTCTGCGTATATGTCCGCAGATTTACGGTGTTACCTTATTATTATATTCAAAAGTTGAAATTGTGTGAATAATGTGATATTTTAGTGAAATACTACAATTTATTTGACTAATTATGTGAAATGTGCTATAATGATAAAATAACTTTAAGAAAGAGGAGATGCGTGAATGGAAAACAACGTTAGAGATTTTTACTCATTTATTTCGGAAAGATCCAAAGAGTGTACAGACAAGTTTGCATTAGATCCGGAACTATACACAAAATACAATGTTAAAAGAGGACTCAGAGATAAAAACGGCAACGGCGTTCTTGCTGGTCTTACTTCAATTTCTTCTGTTGAGTCTTTTAAGACTGACGAGGACGGAAATAAAGTTCCGGTTGAGGGCAGACTTCTTTACAGGGGTTATAATATAAATGACCTTGTAAATGGCGCTGTAGGTTCAAGACGTTATGGCTTTGAAGAAACGGCTTACCTTCTTTTGTTTGGTACTCTTCCGAGCAGACAGCAACTTGATGAGTTCAGCGGATTTTTGGGAAGCCTGCGTTGTCTGCCGACAAATTTCGTTCGTGATGTTATCATGAAAGCGCCGAGCAAGGATATTATGAATACTCTTACGAGAAGTATTCTTACGCTTGCTTCCTATGACGAAAATGCGTCTGATACATCTATTTCCAATGTTTTAAGGCAGTGTCTTATGCTGATAAGCGAGATACCAATGCTTGCTGTTTATGGCTATCATGCATATAATCACTATGAACGTGATGACAGCATGTACATTCACCGTCCTGACCCTAAGCTTTCAACAGCTGAAAATATACTGAGACTGTTAAGACCTGACATGAAGTATTCTCATCTTGAGGCAGAGGTGCTTGACATTGCTCTTATGCTTCATATGGAGCATGGCGGCGGAAACAATTCTACGTTCACAACTCATGTTGTCACTTCCTCAGGCTCTGACACCTATTCAGTAATGGCGGCTGCACTGTCATCACTCAAAGGCCCTAAGCACGGCGGAGCAAATATAAAGGTCGTTGAAATGATGAATGACCTGAAATCTAACGTTTCTGATACTACAGATGAAGAAGCTGTCGGAGCGTACCTTGAAAAGCTTCTGAGCAAGGAAGCCTTTGACAAAAAAGGTCTTATCTATGGTATGGGACACGCTGTCTATACAATTTCAGATCCGAGAGCGAAGATATTCAAGAGGTTTGTTTCAGAGCTTGCGGAAGAAAAGCAGAGACTTGACGATTATAGGCTTTATTCTATGGTCGAAGAGCTTGCGCCTAAGATTATTGCACAGAAGCGCAGAATTTACAAGGGTGTAAGCCCGAATGTTGACTTTTACAGCGGATTTGTTTATGGAATGCTTGATATTCCGCTTGAGCTGTTTACACCTATCTTTGCGATGGCAAGAGTTGTTGGCTGGAGCGCACACAGAATAGAGGAGCTTATAAATGTCGATAAGATTATAAGACCGGCATATAAGAGTCTTGTAGACCCGAAGGATTATATTGATATAAATAACAGATAAAAGATTCTCAGACTGACAATGCACAAAGTATGTAGCTGATTTTTTGATAACTTGACTCCTGGTAGTAAAAATACCAGGAGTTTGTTTTACTGTGAATAAATTTCTGTCCGGTGTCAATACTTTCAGTGACTAAAGATTAAAGGAGCGCTGATTTATGGATATTACACTGAAAGACGGTCAGATAACTGGCGGATTTTCTCCGTCAGATGCTGTTTTTGCTGGAACAGCAGCGGCGTGTGCTGCTGACAGGATTATTATAGGGCGAAGCGGAGTGGAGAGGGCAGCTGAGCTTGGAGTTATCTCCGGAATACTCGCCGGCGGAAAAAATGTGATTTCTCTCGGACGCTGTCTTGAAACGGAACTTTTTTTTGCTTCAAGACTTGCCAAATGCGGTCTGTGTATTTATATAAAGGATGAACCTATATTAAAGCTTGATCTGAGAGAAAGAGGTGGATTGCCGCTGATATCTGATAATGAACGGATAATTTCCTCTGCAATGCTGTCGAAAAAATTTTCTGAATCCAGAATTCATGAGGGAACTCTTGCGGACGGTGCAGGATTTCGTGAGGTATATCGCCAGCATATTGAGGGAATTATACCTGAAAACTGTCCGTACAGCATAAAAATCAGCTCTTCTTCTCCTGTGTGTGAACAGATTCTGCTTAACAGAAAGGGCGAGTCAGAGCTTGTTGTTCAGCTTAGTCCGGACGGTATGAAGTCTGCACTCTATTCCGATAAAAGCGGATTTGTTCCGTATGATAAACTGGTATTTATATGCTGCAATGACCTTTTTTCAGAAGGGTGTGACGCAGCGCTTCCTTTTAATTTTACCTTTGCGGCAGAGGAATTTGCCAAAACAAAGGGAAGGCACATTTACAGATACTATAAATCCGGTAACGGAACGGCTGACAGAGCTGCAAGAAAGCTTGCCAAGGAGCAGTGTTTTACTCTTGACGGCTTTTATCTTGCTGCGAAGGTCATAGGTATTCTTTGCAGAAGAAATATAACCCTGAAACAGGCTGTTGCTGAGCTGCCCGATTTTTATACTGCAAAGCGTTTTATAAATGTCAGCAAGGGAAGAGCAAGGGACGCCATAAAGCTTCGTGAGGGAAGAACTACGCCGGACGGAACTGCATATACGGGAAACAGTAGTCGTGTTATAGTTAAGCCGTCATCCTCCGGAAGAGGAATATGGCTGAGCGTTGAAAGTCATTCCATGGAAGCAGCATCCGAGCTTTGTGGAGAAATTGAGGAGAAAATTAAGGGCAGCACTATATAATTATATAAAACGCTTACTCTAAGAGACAAACAGAAACGCTCAGCATGAAAAAATTGCTTGACAATTTTATAACTGTAGCGTATAATTAAAGTGTATATTTATGTTTCCTGAGGTGATACTGCATGACTAAAGCTGTATTTATGTGCAGAAAATGCAGTATACCTTGATATATGACCTGAAAGGTCATCAGCATTTTATACGGCGGTACTGCATAAAGTACGGATCTGTTATTGTTTTATGCAGTGCTGCTGTGATTTTTTAAAACTGAAAAGTCTTACTATTAAAACATGTACATAATTTTATTAATTATATTTAAATTTTGATCCGGTTGGCAGACTTTTGCAGGTTTATGGAGAATTGTGCAAAAGACTGTAAATAATTCATCTGAAGCGGTGTTGCCTTAAAAGCAAGCTGCATTATATGCAGTCATATTTTTACTCGGCTTGTACAGAACGTTTATATGCTGTCCGCAGTTTTGTCATAAATCCAGAACTCCGGAAGTATATTTGTACAATAATATCCTGAAAGTATTGTTTAAGTAAAAGCTATATCAGAGCAAATTTTGCGGCACATAACGAACAGAAATGCGTGATTAATGGAGATATCCTTTTGAACATGATTTGCAGTGACTGCACCGGAAAAGAAAAGCGAGGTTAAAAAGTGGAAAACAACTCAACAAAAAACAGTCAGGACACCAGAAGAAGAACCTATGGAAAAAGAAATTATTCTTCGGCTTCTTCTCCGGCAGCACCAGTCAGAAACAGTGTTCCGGCAGAGCTGACCAGAAGAGCTCCTTCACCAAGGGTCAAAAGAGAGCCGAGGGAGCAGAGAAGAACTCCGGTCAGAATTATCCCTCTTGGAGGACTTAACGAAATCGGAAAAAATATGACGGTTATTGAATGCTCGAATGATATGTTTATCATTGACTGTGGGCTTGCATTTCCTGATACTGAAATGCCGGGCGTTGATATCGTAATACCGGATTTCACATATGTTGAAAGAAACAAGGAAAAGCTCAGGGGAGTTGTGCTGACTCATGGTCATGAGGATCACATCGGCGGACTTGCATATCTTCTCAAAAAGGTGAATGTTCCGGTATACGGAACAAAGCTGACGCTCGGACTTGTTGAAGGAAAACTTAAAGAGCACGGACTTTCGGGAAAGGTTAATCTTAACGTTGTAACACACAGAAAAACCGTAAAGATGGGCTGCATGGCAGTTGAATTTATAAGAGTTAACCATTCTATTCCTGACGCAGTGGGAATGGCTGTTCACACACCTGCCGGAATTATTGTTCATACAGGTGACTTTAAAATAGACTATAGTCCGATAAATGGTGAAATAATAGATCTTACAAGATTCGGCGAGCTTGGAAGCAAGGGTGTTCTGGCACTTATGGCTGACTCAACCAATGCTGAAAGACCGGGATATACGCAGTCAGAGAGAAAGGTCGGCGAATCTTTTGAAAAGCTATTTAACAAGGCAGAGGGCAAGAGAATAATTATTGCGACATTCTCGTCCAATATCCACCGTATCCAGCAGATCGTAAACTGTGCTGAAAAGCATGGCAGGAAGGTTGCGGTTTTCGGACGGAGTATGATAAATGTTATAACTACTGCGATTGAGCTGGGGTATCTTGATGTTCCGAAGGGAATTATGATCGATATCGACATGATGAACAGATATGACAGTTCTGAGATCGTTCTGATTACTACAGGAAGTCAGGGAGAACCTATGTCGGCGCTCACCAGGATGGCGATGAATGACCATAAAAAGGTTAACATCACTCCTATGGATTTCATAATCATTTCAGCAACTCCGATTCCGGGAAATGAAAAGTACGTTACAAAGGTTGTAAACGAGCTTATGAAGTCCGGCGCTGAGGTTGTGTATGAGGCAATGTATGAGGTGCACGTTTCAGGACACGCCTGCCAGGAGGAACTGAAGCTTATTCAGGCTCTGACAAAGCCGAAATTCTTTATTCCTGTCCATGGTGAATACAAGCATCTCAAAAAACATGCAGAGCTTGCAAGAGCAATTGGAATGCCTAAGGAAAATGTCATAATAGGCGAGATCGGAAACGTTATAGAGACTGATGGAGTCAAGATGAATATTGTTTCACAGGTTCCGGCAGGCAAGGTCCTTGTTGACGGACTTGGCGTTGGAGATGTCGGTTCTATCGTGCTTCGTGACAGAAAGCATCTTGCTCAGGACGGTCTTATCATTGTCGTTGTCGGAATTGAGAAGTCGAGCAACACTGTTGTTTCAGGTCCGGAGATAATTTCCAGAGGATTTGTATATGTGAGAGAATCGGAGGAGCTTATAGACAATGCCCGTCATCTTCTTGCTTCAACACTTGCAACCTGCTCAATACAGGATTTCAGAGAATGGAATTCAATCAAGACAAAGCTCAGAGATGCGCTGTCTGATTATATATACGAAAAAACAAAGCGTAGTCCTATGATTCTGCCTATCATAATGGAAATCTGATTTCCGCAGCCGCACTTCAACCTCTTTGCGGTGTACAGTGGAAAATCGTCCGCACATTTGTGCAAACATGTCAGGTGAAACATATCTGCTGTTAATATGTTTCGTATTCCGGAGGTGAAAACCCGTTGAAAAAAAGATATCCGTATTTGTTTATAATTTCAGCTGTAATGCTTATACTGACCGGTGCGTCTGCCTCAGCGATGCTTTATAAGTACGATACGGCAAAATTTGCAGCCATTGTAGCCGCAGTTTCCGTATTTTCACTGATAATGCTGATAGAATTTATTCTTGCAGAGAAAAATTCTCTCAGATTTATAGCAAGGCTTAATGAAGCAATAGGAACGGCTGAAAATGAAGTGCTTTACTATTTTGACATTCCGTCTGTTATTGTTGATGAAAATTTCAGGGTACTATGGTGTAACCAGGAGTTCAGCAGACAGATAATATCAGAATACGAGGCATTCGGTACGGAGCTTTACAAAATAGTCGATATTGATATGAAGGCTCTTATGATAGACGGAGAGGTAACTGTAAATTATAATGGCAGGTCGCTCAAGATCAGTACGGTTTCGGCTCAGAGGGGCGAGCAGAAGCTGATATTCCTTACATTTACAGATATCACAGAATTTGCAGAGCTTTTCAGCAGGTATAAGCGAACCCGTCCGTCTGTTCTGCTGCTTGTTATAGACAATTATGAGGATGTTCTCCAGAATTTTAGGGAAAGCGAAAAGGCTCAGGCTGCCGCTGCCATTGAAACTATGCTGGAGGAATTTATGTCCAGGACAACGGGCGTTCTGAGAAAGCTTGGAAATGACAAATTTATAGCGGTTATCGAGGAACAGCATCTCAGCGAGATTATACAGTCCAAATTTGAGATACTTGACAAGGCGAGAAGCATATCAATAGGCGAAAGGGAAAGCGTGATTACGCTGTCGATAGGCGTTGGAAGAGGCGCTTCAACACTTGAGGAAAGCGAAACCTTTGCAAAGCAGGCTCTTGACATGTGCCTTGGCAGAGGCGGAGATCAGGCGGCGGTCAAGACGGAAAACGGTTTCAGATTTTTCGGCGGCGTTGCCAAGGGCGTTGAGAAAAAATCAAGGGCAAAGTCGAGAATTATCTCGAATGCGATCCAGGAACTTGTACATAACAGCGACAACGTTTATATAATGGGGCACAGATTTGCGGATCTTGACGCAGTAGGCTCAGGAACCGGTCTTGCAGGAGCGATAAGGGAAACCGGCGGAGAGGCTTATTATGTAGTCGACCCTGTTCAGAATCTTTCAGGAGAGCTTATTGAGAACATAAGGGCGGAGATTCCCGATCTTCTTTTGACTCCTCAGCAGGCTATTGAGTCGTTTACTGAAAACAGCCTGCTGATAATCGTTGATACACATAACGCAAACCTTGTTGAAAGCAGAGAGCTTTTCAGCATGGCAAATCATAAGGTTGTTATAGATCACCACAGAAAATCCGTTGACTTTATAGATGACGCTGTAATTTTCTATCACGAACCGTATTCTTCATCAGCGTCGGAAATGGTTACTGAAATTATACAGTATTTTAAAAATGTCAGCAATATAGACAAGGTATATGCAGAAGCACTCCTTGCCGGAATTATGCTTGATACGAAAAATTTCGTTATGAAAACGGGCGTCAGAACCTTTGAGGCTGCTGCGTATCTGAGAAAAAACGGCGCTGATACAATAAGGGTAAAGGGACTCTTTTCAAGCTCGTTTGAAGCGTATAAGAGAAAATCACACCTTATATCCTCCGCTGAAATATTTGACAGATGTGCTGTTGCAATGACAGAAAGCGAAACGGAGGATATTAGAATTATTGCGCCTCAGGCGGCTGACGAGCTGCTGTGCATAAAAGGCGTTGACGCTTCATTTGTGATATACAAAACCGGAGATGTTATAAATATTTCCGCAAGATCCCTGGGCGCTATGAATGTTCAGGTGATAATGGAAAAGCTGGGTGGCGGTGGTCACCAGACCATGGCAGCAGCACAGCTAAAAAATAAGTCAGAGCGTGATGCAAAAATAATGCTTATAAATGCAATAAATCAGGACTGACTGACAAGTGTCAGTACTGTCGGGAAAGGATGTTAAAATGAAAATTATTTTTTTGCAGGATGTTAAAGGCTCCGGAAAAAAAGGAGAAATAAAGAATGTTGCTGATGGATATGCAAGAAATTTCCTTATCGGTAAAGGTCTTGCAGTTGAAGCAACGGCTAAGAATATGAATATTCTTGACGGTCAGAAAGCGTCACAGCAGCATAAAAAGGATGTTGAGAAGCAGAATGCCGAAGACATCAAGGCTGCTATAAACGGTAAAAAGGTGATTTCCGAAGCTAAGGCTGGTTCTAACGGAAAGCTTTTCGGCTCAGTTACAACAGGTACAATTGCTGAACTTATTGAAAAACAGTTCGGAAAAAAGATCGACAAGAAAAAAATCTCTTTAAACAGTGATATTAAAAATTTTGGAACATACGAAGCTGAAATAAAGCTTTACAATGGTGTTTCGGCAAAGATTACTGTTGAGGTAACGCCGCAGCAGTAGCTTACAGAAATATGCGTGCTTAATGTGAACACGTTTCTGAATTAAGGCAGTCCCGTTAAGGCTGCCTTAATGTTATTATAGAGTGTGTTTATGTAGAGCGTGTTCACATAAAAATGAAATGCACGAAAATCCGCACAAGCATTTTATGTGAACACGCTCTAAAAGGAGGATTTTACATGGATTATCCTGATTTTACTGATAAGGAGATGCCGTACAGCCTTGAAGCGGAACAGACTATTCTCGGCGCAATATTGATTGATCAGTCTGTAATTTCGGTTGTTCTTGAAAAGGTAAAGCCTGACTGTTTTTATAATGAACAGCACAGACAGCTTTTTGGAATAATGCTAGGAATGTTTACATCTGGTATAAAGGCTGATATAATAACGGTTCTCAATGAAGCCGTAAGGGAAAATATTTTTGAAACAGCTCAGGAGGGAAGAAATTATCTTGCTTCTCTTGTAAATATGGTACCTTCTGTTGACAATATAGAAAGCTATTGTCAAATATGTGCTGAAAAGTATTATATAAGAAGTCTTGCGCTTGTTGCAAGAGAGCTGCTTCATGAAATTGCTCTGGGACAAAGCTCTGCACAGCTTCTGCTTGATTCGGCTGAACAGAAAATATTCGATATAAGACAGGGAAAGGACGTTAAGGGACTTGCGCCTATCAGTGACGTAATTTTTGAATCGTATGACAGGCTTCAGAAAATTTCCGGTCCGGACAAGGAAAAATATCTCGGTGCGAGAACCGGTTATACTATGCTTGATACAATTACAACCGGTCTTAACAAATCCGATCTTATTATTCTTGCCGCACGTCCTGGTATGGGTAAAACCTCGTTTGCACTCAATATTGCTACAAATGTTGCAAGGCGTTCAGATAAGGAGGTTGCGGTATTTTCACTTGAAATGTCCAAGGAACAGCTTGCAACACGTTTGCTTTCGACAGAGGCGCTGGTGGATTCAAATAAGCTCAGAAGCGGTCATCTTTCAAATGATGACTGGGTAAGGCTTGCAGCAAGTGCCGACGTTCTATGCGGACTTCCGATATATCTTGACGATACTCCGGGTACAAATGTTCCTCAGATAAAGGCAAAGCTGAGAAGAAGGACAAATATTGGTCTCGTTGTTATAGACTATCTCCAGCTTATGGAATCAACTATAAAATCAGAGAACCAGGCGCTGAGAGTTGCTGAAATAACAAGAAATCTTAAAATAATGGCAAAGGAAATTGATGTTCCGGTTATCCTGCTTTCACAGCTTAACCGAGGAGTTGAAAGCCGTCCCGATAAACGCCCGCTTATGTCTGACCTGAGAGATTCCGGTGCGATAGAACAGGACGCAGATATTATTATGTTTCTGTATCGTGATTCATATTATAATAAGGACAGCGCTCAGCCGAATGTTTCAGAATGCATTGTTGCAAAAAACCGTCATGGTGAAACAGGAATTATAAAGCTTATATGGGACGGTCAGTTTACAAGATTTTCAAACGCTGACTTTGACAGTAATGCGGAGGGTTAAGACTTGACTGAAAAGGTAATCAGAACTGTTGAGGAATACAGAATGTTCAGCGGCGGAGAGCATGTCACAGCTGCGCTTTCCGGAGGCGCTGACAGCGTATGCCTTCTGCTTGTTTTAAAACGGCTTGAAAAGCGCTATGGACTGGCGATTGACGCAATACATATAAATCACTGCATCAGAGGCGTAGAAGCTGACAGAGATGAGGGTTTCTGCCGCAAACTGTGTGAAAGTCTCGGCGTGAATCTTACTGTGAAGCGTATTGACGTACCGAAGCTTGCAGCATTGAGAAAACAGTCGCTGGAACAGGCGGCAAGGGATATAAGGTATGAGGAGTTTAAAAAGCACTGTACAGGCGGACTTACTGCAACAGCCCATACAGCATCCGATAATGCAGAAACTGTAATTTTAAATATTGCAAGGGGAACGGGACTTAAAGGAATGTGCGGAATACCGCCGGTGAGGGATAATATAGTCCGGCCGCTTATTGACGTTTCACGTCAGGAGGTTGAGGAATTCCTTGCGCAGAATGGTCAGGATTATGTTACAGATTCGACCAATCTGGAGAATGAATTTACTAGAAACAGGATAAGACATAATATAATTCCGGAGATATTGCAAATTAATAACGGCTTTTACAAAACTTTTTGTGCAGAACTGAAAATATTTTCGGAAGAGAATAATTATATTGAAAATGCCGCAAAAACCGCTTATAATATATGTATTGACGACGGTGCGCTTTGCGGACTTGAAAGTTTTGAGCCGGTCATAAGAAAAAGATGTATTTTACGTTTTCTTAAAGAAAATTCAGTGTCAGTAAGCTATGACAGAATAAATGCAATAGATTCGATTTTGGAAAACGGCGGAAAAATAAACCTTACAGAAAGAGTTTTTGCAGTTTGCAGAAAAAATATTCTCACTTTATTAAGGCTTCCTGAAAATACTGGTGAAATTGAAGCAGTACTTCATGATGGTGAAAACAGTATTTTTTCTGATAAAATATTTTATGCTGAAATAAAAGACGGCAAAGACGGTATAATAGATACTGACAAGGTGTGCGGCAAAATAATTCTCAGAAATCGTCGTCAGGGAGATAAAATAAGGCTTGTTGGAAGAAATTTTACATCGTCTGTCAAAAAGCTGCTTCAGGAAAAAATCCGGGCAGATGCAAGACCATATATACATTTTCTTGCAGACGATGAGGGAGTTATCTTTGTTGAGGGGATTGGTTCGGCAGAAAGAGTCACAACAGACGATTCGACCCGAAAAAGTATGCATATTCGGATAAAGGATGTGAAAGAAAATGTCTGAAAATTTTGAACATGGCGTTGAAAAGGTTCTTATAACGGAAGCTGAGCTTCAAAAGCGTATAGAAGAATTGGGTGAAATCCTTACTGAAAAGTACAGCGGAAAGAATCCGGTTTTCATCTGTCCGCTTAAAGGCTCAGTTATGTTCTTTGCGGATTTGATAAGAAAAATAAAAATTTCCTGTGAAATTGACTTTATGGCAGTTTCAAGTTATAATAATAGTACGGTCAGTTCGGGAAGTATAAAAATACAGAAAGACCTGACCTGTGATATAGGCGGCAGATTTGCCGTTATTGTTGAGGATATAATTGATTCGGGAAACACTCTTTATATGCTGAAAAATATGCTTATGGAAAGAAATCCTGAATCTCTTGAGATCTGTACTCTTCTTGATAAGCCATCAAGACGTGTCAGACCATTGAAGCCTGATTACTGCGGATTTGAAATACCGGATCTGTTTGTTGTCGGCTATGGAATGGATCTGGCTGAAAGATACAGAAATCTGCCTTATATTGGGGTGTACAGCGGCTGAAACCTGCCCTGACAGAACTGCTGTATGTTACAGCGTATGTCTGCTTCAAAACAGGTTTGCATACATAGAGAAAAGAATGGAGTGAAAGTTTATTGACACCTAATAAAAACAGAGGTATTGCTGCTTACGCTGCGGTTGCGGCGGTTTTGCTTATTGCAGTTATACTTATATTTCCAAGGCTTCTTAGTTCGGGGGAAAACAAGGATTACTCAGAAATCATAAAAAACTTTGATGAATACAAGGTTAGCGAGTATACTCTTGATCTTGGTACAGGCGAGCTTGTTTATAAGCTTGACGGGGATGACAAGGAATACAAATATGAAGTGCCTAATGTAAACATATTCCTGAGCGATACGGATTCTGATGAAAAGGATTACAGATCGGAATACAACAAGCTGCATCCGGATTCACCGCTTAAGCAGGACTATAAAAAGGTAAAGGACAATTCATGGATCATCTCCATAGTTCCTTCACTGCTTCTTCTCGCTCTTGGCATTTTCCTGGTATTCTTTATGATGAAACAGACAGGCGGCGGCGGTAAGTACACTTCTTTCGGAAAAGCCAACATCAAAAATCAGGCTTCAAACGGAAAGAAAGTTACATTTGCGGATGTTGCCGGTGCTGACGAGGAAAAGCATGAGATGGAGGAAATCGTTGACTTCCTCAAAAACCCTAAAAAGTACTCTGAAATCGGTGCAAGAATTCCGAAAGGCGTTCTCCTTTTAGGCCCTCCGGGTACTGGTAAAACACTGCTTGCAAAGGCTGTCGCCGGTGAGGCAGGCTGCCCGTTTTTCCCGATTTCCGGTTCGGACTTTGTTGAAATGTTTGTCGGCGTTGGTGCGTCAAGAGTTCGTGACCTTTTTGAACAGGCAAAGAAAAATGCTCCGTCTATCATATTTATCGATGAGATTGACGCTGTAGGACGTCACAGAGGTGCAGGACTCGGCGGCGGACACGATGAACGTGAACAGACATTAAACCAGCTGCTCGTTGAGATGGACGGTTTTACAGGTAATGAAAGCGTTATTGTTATTGCTGCTACAAACAGACGTGATATACTTGATCCGGCGCTCCTTCGTCCGGGACGTTTTGACAGACAGATAGTTGTCGGCTATCCTGACATAAAGGGAAGAGAAGAGATCCTGAAGGTACACACAAGAAACAAACCTCTTGCGCCGGATGTAAATCTCAAAACAATTGCAAAGACAACGGTTGGATTTACAGGCGCTGACCTTGAGAATCTTGTTAACGAGGCTTCGCTTCTTGCCGCAAGAGCTAACAGAAAGGCTATCATAAAGGAAGATATTGAGGAAGCAACTATTAAGGTTATTGCAGGTCCTGAAAAGAAGTCAAGGGTTGTTACAGAGCGTGAAAAGAGACTTACTTCATATCATGAGGCTGGTCATGCGGTTTGTACCTACTATTGTCCGACACAGGATAAGGTTCATCAGGTTTCAATTATTCCGAGGGGAATGGCTGGCGGATTTACTATGTCGCTGCCGGAACATGACAAGTCGTTTGTAAGCAAAACTGAAATGAAGGAAAATATCGTAACGCTTCTTGGCGGACGTGTCGCTGAAAAGCTCATACTTGAGGATATTTCAACGGGTGCTTCAAACGATATTGAAAGAGCAACTTCAATTGCAAGAAGCATGGTAACCAAGTATGGTTTCAGTGATAAGCTCGGCCCTATGGTTTATGGCAATGATCAAGGCGAGGTGTTCCTGGGACGTGATTTCAACAGTTCAAGAAATTATTCTGAAAACGTTGCTGCTGAGATCGATGCAGAGATGCGTGAAATAATTGAAGAAGGCTATGAACGTGCAAAGGATCTTCTGGAACTTCACATGGATAAACTGCACCAGCTTGCAAAGTATCTCATGAAGCATGAAAAGATTGATGATGCTGATTTTGAGAAGCTTATGAAGGGTGAAATGGACGAAAGTGAATTTGCTGATGACGAAGCGGAGGAAAGTACTGATAAACCGACTGAAACTCCATCAGAAGAAAAATAATGCAAAATATATCGCCAGTCTGAAAAAGGCTGGCGATTTGTTTTTATGCGATTATCTCTTTAATTTTTTCAAGTTCTTCTTTGGTGAAGTCTGTCCTGAATACTGCCTGAACATTTTCTTCAATCTGCTCCGGACGGCTTGCACCCATAATAACCGTTGTTATCTTTCCGTCACGCAGAACCCATGAAACAGCAAGTTGTGAAAGAGATTGTCCTCTTTCTTTGGCGAGTTCATTCAGTCTGCGAATTTTTTCCATGGTCTGAGCGTCTGGTACATTTTTCATCCATGGCCGTTTTGAAGAAGCGTTTCCGCCCAGATATTTATTTGTCAGAAGTCCCTGTGCAAGCGGTGAGAATACTGCAAGTCCGATTCCGTTTTCGGCAGCATAATCCTTTAATCCATCCCTTTCGATCCAAAGGTTAAGCATTGAATAGGATGGCTGATTTATTATAAATGGTGTTCTCAGCTCGTCAAATATTTTTTTGATTTCCTCTGTCTGTTTCTGATTGTAGTTTGAAATGCCGACATACAGCGCCTTGCCCTGTTTTACTGTCTGGTCGAGAGCGCACGCAATCTCCTCGGCAGGCGCTTCGGGGTCGTATACATGGTGATAAAAGATGTCCACATACTCCAATCCCATTCTTTTGAGCGATTGGTCAAGCGAGGAGATAAGATATTTTCTCGAACCATGCTTCTGACCATAAGGTCCGGGCCACATGTCATAACCAGCTTTGGTTGAAATGCAAAGCTCGTCACGATATTTTCCAAGACCTCTTTCAAGTATTTTTCCAAAGTGTTCCTCTGCTGCGCCGTTATACGGTTCACCATAGTTGTTTGCAAGGTCGAAATAGGTTATCCCCAGGTTAAATGCCTTATGACACATGTTTTCCATGTTCTCAAAGCTGTCATCATACCCGAAATTCTGCCATAATCCAAGCGAAACAGGCGGAAGTTTTAATCCCCACTTTCCGGTTTTTCTGTAATACATTCTGTCGTATCTTTTATCACTTGCTTTAAACATTCTTTTCTCCTTTATAATATCAGTAATGTTGTTAGTATGTCCGTAAATAAAAAAGAGGACCGAATTTACGCCCTCTTTTTATATATTAAATTTTAAAGTAAATTCACTTGTTGGAGGTTAAATGAATTACAACTTAGTCAATAAATTTAGTACATCGGTACCACCCTTTATAAAATTGCATTATATAAATTACAAATTATTCTGGCGGACTCACTCCTTTGCAATTATGTGATTCTTAAATTCCAAAATGATGCTTTCATTTCACATCAACCCTTTACTTAGAATTTATATAGAAATACCAATTTATTAGCCGTGCATCGGTACCACCTTTTCCTGATAAATTATCTTTGCTTTTTATGTAAAGACATTACGTCATAAAATTGAGATTAAACCTATCCATCTCAAAAGTATGAATAATTTTGAAGCTGTTGCTGAAACAGTAACTGCATCCTCCATTTTACAACTCAAACATCTCAAATAAATTTCAAAGAATCATTTCTCTTGTTGAATCGGAATGAAAACATACCTTGTATGTTAACAGGATTCCCGTTTATTTCATTTTTATTTATTCTCGAATATTGAGTCACCAACAACAGCTTCTGAAAACTGTTCTTCAATAGTATCCACCGGCAACTCCCTCCAATTTGATATAGATTTATTTCTGCAAAAGAATTTTCCGTAATTCTTAAATTATGCCTTGCAAAAATACCATCGTGAAAGAAAACTCAGTAATACAATTCTGCGATATATTGGATCAACGTTTTCTGAGATCCGATTTTGATTTTTCAAAACCTCTGCTGATTTATTACTGTTTCTGTTCCTTTCGTTGTTTATATAATACCACGTTTATTAAGCAATGTCAACAGTTTTTCAGAAAAATATTGCACAAATATATTGAAGATGTTTAAACAGAATGCCTATTGACTTTGGCTTAAATTTGTAGTATAATTAATTCTGTTAGGGTCATAACAATAATATTGAATTGGAGAAAACAAATGTCAGATATGAAAGAATACCAGCCTGATCTTTTTACTCTTGAGGACGAAAACGGCAACGAGGAAACCTTCGAGCTGGTCGATGTATACGCAGAAGACGATATGACATATTATGCGCTCATTCCGCAGCTGACTGAGGAAGAGTCTGACGAGGAGGATTACTTTGTTATTCTTCGTCAGGACAACAACGAAGCTGACGGCATGCTTGAATCCATCGAAGATGAGGATGAGCTTGACCGCCTTGCAGATATCTTTATGCAGCGTATTTTCAACGATGATGACGATGACTGCTGCTGTGATGATGACTGCGATTGTTGCCACTAAAAATTACTATTGATTTTTTGCGGAAATAGTGTTATAATAATATCAGATCAAAGTTTGAAAAATATATTCTGCCTTGTTCGTGTCAATATGGTTTTTATAATCCAACACTTTTTTAAAGGGAATCTGACTCTGACTGAAGATTGCAGACCTCCCGCTGCAAAGCGGAGGAAGGGAGCGTGAGGCTTTCAGGAGGATACCCACCTGGCTTTTTAGCTTGGTTTTATTCGCCATATGACGGCAAGGCGGTTTATTTTTTTATAACATTAATGCCTTTTAAGATATGCTGAGGATTTTATGAATTCAGCCTGCCTTAAAGGGTATTTTTTGTACACAGCTTTAATTGTGCAATTTTGTAACGATAAATAATATAAGACAGTACTGTATAACAGTGAAACATTTAGAACCTGTCTTCACAAGCATATGCGCACGTCTTTCCAGCAAATTTTTACGCATACTGCGTTAAAAATGCTTGCCATACACAAGTATGCCTGTGCATTTTTGCCTTGTCTGTGTAAAAATTTTGCTTGGAAATCCACACACATATCTTGTGAAGACGGGTTCCTAAAGGACAGAGGGGAGGAGCTGTGTATGAACTTTTTGATGATTAATTCTATAAACAGCTATATAAAGAGTATTGATCTGAAAAGCAGATGGAAGCAGAAAAAGGAAAAATCCGACTTTTCAGCTGATTACACTCTTAATGAGACGCAGAGAAAAAACGAAGAATTCAAGAAGTCCTATATGGAGCAGAAAAAGAATGAGGATAAGGACGAAACGCTTTCTTCAATATATAATAAAATAAATATGGGTTCAAAGCTCACGCCGGACGAGATGAAGTATTTACAGACTAAAAACCCGACGATGTATCAGAAGCTGAAAAATATTGAGCTTGAGAAAAAGAAGTATGAAGATGAACTGAAAAGGTGCAGGACTAAAGAGGACGTTCAGAAGCTGAAATTTTCAAAAATAAGTGCGTCGATGTCTGCCATTAAGGCGGTTAAGGATAACCCTAACATACCGGAAAGCAAGAAGCTTGAGGTTGCGTCACAGGAACAGCGCAGACTGAATGAGCTTTCAAAGATCGAAGCCAAATTTGTTAAAAGCGGCGAGTATGCTAAGCTTCCATCGGAGGCAGAAAAGAAAAAGGCTGAGAATGATATTAAGAAGGCTGAAGAGAATCAGAGAGATAATTCTGTAAGAAAACCTGATAATAACAGCAAAGCTGAAGTTAGCAAAGAGCCGGAAACCGAGGATGAGACTAAGTCAGATACAGAGGTTAAGGCTGAAACGGTTAACAGCGAGACTAAAACAGTTGATGAGGCTGAGCAGACTCCGGAAGCTAAAAAGGTTAAGCGTGCTAAGGCGAGAAAAGCATATAAGGCAGCTGATTCCGGAGAGAACGAGCTTAATGCGGCTGATCTGAAAAAAATTTCTGTCTGATAAAAGGAGAGGGGACGCTCTGCAAACGCAGGGCATCCCCTTAATTGTTTTATAAAGGTTCTTACTTATTAAGTATAAGTTTTCTTAAAGAAACAAGATCAAAGACGTTGACAGCATTGTCTGTGTTCATGTCTGAATTCTTTGCGCTGATATCAGTAGTTTTGCCTACAAGCCATTCTGAAAGAGCAACAATATCACTGACGCTTATGCTTCCGTCCTTGTTGACATCTCCCAGCAGTTCCTTTTCGTTCTCTGTCGGGTCTGTAGGATTTGTATTGTCGTATTCATAGTAAAGTGTAACTGTTGAATAATTTACAACAACATCAGATCCGCCATCACCGTTTTTCTGGGAGTATTTCCACCAGTTTGGCTGCCATTGTGCGTTTTCATCCAGTACTGATGCAGTTACATTTTCCTTATTTGAATTTGTGAATTCATCGTCAAAAGGAACAGTAATTTCTGTCTGTCCGTTAGCGAAGTTTACGGACTTGAATCCCCAGAAGCTTGCGCCGCCGTCAGCAGGAGAGAGCTGCGAGAAGCACAGACCGCCGCCGCCGCTGTAGTATGTCGAACCCTCTGAAGAATAGCTGTTAACTCCGAATACTATCTTTTTGAGGTGCTCCTTATCACCGAGAGGAATGATATATGATCCGTCCTCAGCAGTTTTAAGCTCACTTACGTTATATGTTGTTTGCTTTTCAGTTATATCAGGCGCTTCGTATACCTTTGCGTCAGTCGGTTTGTCTGAAATTACAACATGGGCTGTTGAAAGAGGTGGAAGCTCAACTGTGATCTCATCGCCGCTGAGGTTGTTCTGAACGTCAATAATGCGTATATCGCTGTGATCCTGTTCTACAGCGTAAACTACTGCGCTCTTATAATCGGACGAAGAACCGTTTATCTTGATTACAGCATTTTCAGAAGCCGTTTTGTCCTTGTTTGAAAGAACAACGCCGACATTTGAATCGTCATTTCCGTCAATAGCTGCGAATGCTGCTGACTTTGAAAGATCGTCTGTTTTTGTTTCAACAAGTGTATCGCCGAAATCCGAACCTTTTCCGTCATAGTTTGTGTAAAGGTTTATTGCAGATTCAACATAAGGACAGTCAGGAAGAGTTCCCCAGTAGGTTGCAAAGTAAACGCCGTTTTCAGCAAATGCACCGAGCGCTTCTGTTTCTGCAATAGCTGAAATTACGTTTTTACCTGTTACCTTTTCATTTGAAATATCAGCCAGATTGTATTCTGAAATTGCAATTTTTGTTCCCGGATAGTACTTGTCAATTGATTTCTGAATGTTAGGAAGCAGTGGGAAGTACTTTCCGAAGTATGGCTGAAGCCAGCTGTTTTCAACATAATTTTCATCGTAGAGGCTTCTTGCTGCCTGAAGCTTTCCGTCATCTGTCGAGCAGTCCTGTGAATAGTAGTGAACGTCTACAACGTCAAGAAGTCTTTTTCCTGATTCCTTTTCGGCATTTGCCATGCTTTCAAGATAATAATCAAGATACCAGTTATAATTTCCCTTTATGCTTTCCCACTTGGCGTCAGTGAAATTTTCCGAAGTTCCAGCCTGAATACATGGCAGCATTCCCCATAGAGCCGGACCGTATACCTCGGCGTTCGGGTCAAGCTCCTTTACAACCTTGGCAAGCTCTATTGATTTTTCAATAAGCTCATCAGCTGTACACTCTTCCGGATGATTGTATGGGTGAGTATCGTTCCACAAAAACGGTTCGTTGTCGAGGCTGTAGCCCTGAATACCGGTCGAGGTTGTTGAATCGCCGAGATTTTTTATAAGGTAGTTCACATACTCATCCATGTAAACCTTATTGTCAGTGAGGTCTGGTTCTGACAGAAGGTCAGAGCCTTTTCTGAAAACTACTTCGAGCCATCTGTCAGACGGAGCTGCGGAGGTTACTGCTCCGAGCTTGTCGGCAGCAACATAGCCAGCCATCTGGAGCGTTGTGATCTTATATGGGACATTGTATTGTGTACATTCCTTTGAAAGCTGTTTTGCTGCGGCAGCAGGGCCGTTTGTGACATCACCGATGTTTGTATCAGAGCTGTTCATCCAGTCCTCGCCGGCATTTGACCAGTTTGTCTCCCAATTATATCCTGTATAACGGTTTCCGCCCTGTCTTACTGCATTGACTGTTACATTTTTGTAATTGTTTACATTGCCATACTGGTTTATACCATAAATGTATGGGCTTATTTCCTTTTTTTCACCGGTCAGATCAACAGAAATGTTCATGCTGTACGATCCGGCTGAACCCTCTGCAATTGCCGGTACCGGCTGAGCGATACATGCAATTGACATTATGGCAGCAATAAATCCGGCAAACTTGCGGTTTAAATACATAACCTTGCTTTCCTCCTCAAAATAAGAACATGCCCGCACACATTTTCTATGTGGACAGGGTTCTAAAAACAAATAAGCTTTAACGTACCTGATAAACGCTGTACAACGACCAGAAAGGAATGCGCAGAAGTTCCTGACGGTCACTGTACAGGCTTTCATGTTCAGAGTATAGCACATAAACCTTGAAAAATTCTTAATGCATTGCCATATAATTAATGTTTTACGCCTTTATTGCACATATAATTGCAGATTTCTCGTCATATTGCACAAAAATTTCTTGACATTTGTCAGTATTGCAATAATTTTTTGTGCAGTCTGCTATAAAATCTGACTTATTTGAAATAATAAGAAATTATAGTAAAAAATAATGGACGACCATTAGAAACCATTTAAGCTTTTTATTTTAGCCCATAGCTTCTTTCAGTATCTTTACAACATCTTCATGAGTCAGAACCTTATAACCGCCTTCGTTAAGGAATGTTGCGTCGGCAATTCCCTCAAGCATATCGTCTGTTGCGCCAAGATCCTTTATATTCATGACAAGTCCCAGCTTTTTCATATAGCTTTCCATTCTGTCAAGACCTTCGGCAGCAATCTGTTCGTCAGTTTTGCCTTCTTCGGAAACATTCCATACGTTAACAGCATATCTTCTGAATTTTTTCAGACCATAAGGCATGATATATCTGTAGTACGGAAGCGAAACAGCTGCAAGAGTCATTCCATGAGTTGCGTCAGTATAAGCTCCGACTGCCTGTCCGATCATATGGACCTCCCAGTCAGTCGCCTTGCCTTTTGCAACGAAAGTATTCAGCGCCCAGGTTGCAGTCCACATAATATTGCTTCTTGCTTCGTAATCTGTCGGATTTTCAGCAGCGATCTGTGAGCTGTGGATAAGTGATCTCAGCAGACCTTCCATTATATAATCTGAGGTGTTGTCATCATCTCCGGAGAAATACTGTTCCAGAATGTGTGACATAATATCAAAAATTCCTGCAATCATCTGGTATTTCGGAAGTGTGAATGTGAAAACCGGATTTAATATTGAAAATTTCGGCATTACCTCTTCTCCGAAAACATGACCAATTTTAAGCTTTTTTTCGTGATTTGTGATAACAGAGCCGCCATTCATCTCCGAGCCTGTACCTACCATTGTCAGAACGCAGCCAACAGGAATGATTTTGTTGTCCGGTTCTTCAAATCTTATAAAAAATTTCTCCCATGGATCTTCGTCGCAGTATGCTGAAACTGAAACTGCCTTTGAATAGTCGCATACAGAGCCGCCGCCTAAAGCGAGAATAAAATCAGCATTTCCTTTTCTTGCCCTTTCACAGCCCTCATAGAGCTTTTCAACTGTCGGGTTAGGCATAACGCCTGCATCCTCAATTATATTTTTTCCGCATTCCTTTAAAATAGCAGTCACCTTATCGTAAATGCCATTTTTCTTTACAGAACCTCCGCCGTAAACTAAAAGAACATTTTGACCGTACTTTGGAAGCTCCTCACGAAGACCGTTTAATGCATCCTCTCCGAAATAAAGCTTTGTCGGATTTGAATAAGTGAAATTACCAAGCATAATATTATCTCCTTTATCAGATGTTTTCAGCCCATGATTTTAGTTCGTCTGTGCTTATATGTCCGTTTAAAAGTCTGCCTTCCTTAATAACGGCAGAACCGGAAACACTGCCCTTTAATGCATCTACAGTTTTTCCGAATCCGCTTCCGCCGGATGTTGCAAACAGTATTATCTTCTTACCGGAAAAATCATAGCTTTCCAGAAATGTATTTATTATTGTTGGTGCAACATACCACCAGATAGGGAATCCAACAAATACAGTGTCATAATCAGCCATATTTTCGCACTTATCTGCAATTTCAGGTCTGGAGCTTTTATCGCTCATTTCAACGCTGCTGCGGCTTTTCTTATCCATCCAGTCCAGATCCTGTTTTGTGTAAGGAACTTTTGGTTTTATTTCAAACAGATCAGCGTTTGCTGCATCTGCAAGTATTTTTGCGGCATTTTCAGTAACACCGCTTGCTGAAAAGTAAGCTACTAATTTTTTTGACATAATTAACCCTCCAGATTATTGTATATTTCATCAGTTACCGGTTCAAGCCACTCATTTGAAGTATTTTCACCCGGACATTCAACTGCCAGATGACTGAACCAGCAGCCAGCTTTTGCGCCATGCCAGTGTTTTACTTCCGCAGGAATCGTAACAACATCACCAGGTTTAAGGCTTTGTGCCGGTTTTCCTTCCTCCTGATACCAACCCTCGCCGTCAACGCAGACAAGAAGCTGTCCACCGCCTTTTGAAGCATGGTGTATATGCCAGTTATTGCGGCAGCCTGGCTCGAATGTTACATTTGCGATAAATACAGTTTTTGACGGATCTGTCAGCGGTTTTAGATAGCTTTTGCCAATAAAATATGCCGCATAAGCGTCATTAGGCTCGCCCATTCCGAAAAATCCGCCATGTTCCTCTTCGCAGGCTTCGCTGTACAACTCTTTAGCCATGTTAAAGGCTGCCCATGCGTTGGGCCATCCGGCATAAAATGCGAGATGTGTCAGTATCTCAGCCATTTCAGTTTTTGTGACACCGTTTTGTTTTGCGGTTGTGAGATGATATTTAAGGGAACTGTCAGTGATTCCCTTGCTGATAAGCGCTGTGATCGTTACGATTGATCTTGTTTTCAGCGAAAGCTTATCTTCTCTTGACCACACTTCTCCAAACAGAACATCGTCATTAAGCTCTGCGAATTTCGGGGCAAATTCTCCAAGACTGTTTCTTCCAGCTGTTTGCTTTACCATTTTTAACACCTCTGTAATTATATAATATAGCTATTTACACTGCTTATTATCGTCATTTTCATCTGTCCATGTAAGCTTTCCGGTCTTTACGGCTATCTCATAGCGCCCTATTTTATAATTTAGGCGATTAAGGGTTGAATCAATTTTGTTTTTCTGTTCCAGGAGTGCTTCTCTCTGTTCAGACAGAAGCTGAAGCCTTGCTGGAATAGTTTCATCGCCCATCTGTGTAAGCTTAACATATTCAATCATTGCTTCAACGGGAAGTCCGGCGTTTCTCATGCACATTGCAAGCTCGACCCACTGAATGTCTGTGTTCTGATAATTACGGATACCGCTGTGGGTTCGTGTTACCGGCGGTATCATTCCGACACGCTCATAGTAGCGGAGAGTATCCTGTGAAATGCCGAATTTTTCGCTTACTTCCTTGATAGTCATATGATCACCTCCGTTTGCTTTGCTGATGTTATTATAGTCCCTGGAGCACACTCCAAGTCAAGAGAATATTTTGGATTTCTGCATAATGCACAATAGCAATGGTTTATTTTGTGCATAATTACAAATGCAAAATTACTCATAAATCAAAAACAAGGGATGCCTGCAAAACAGAACATCCCTTTTTAAAATGTTTTTTACTTTTTGTGTCTGAACCTGCTTTTCAGTTTCTGATACTTTGGAGAAAGAAATTCCAGTATTGCACAGTATTTGTCTACAAAAACGATTACATAGCTTTCCTTATATTTTGGAACACGTTTTATTGATATCGGCCACATATGCTTTTCAATAATATCTGACTCAAGCTGATCAATATAAAACTGCTCCCTTGCATTCTGAACAGCTATTTCAGGGTGTTTTGCACAATGTGATTTATGTTCAGAATCCTTTCGGTCATAATAAAACATATCATGCATAAGGCCTGCCCTTGCGGCAGAAACGGCGTTCCAGTGAAAAAAACTGCATACAACATAATTATAATAAGAAACGTTCAGACTGTGCTGAAGTCTTGTTGTATATATGTGGTGCTTGTAATTGCCAAGCTTTTGTATCTCTTCATTTTCAAGTATATCTGAAATACAGGCGTAAAACGGCAGTTCGTAAAGGTTTTTCTTTGAACCGACTGCTCTTATCATCTGATCACCTCTTTGAAAAATCCTGCAACATTATTATATGTCATAATATAAGCAAAGTCAATGGTATATTATAGGTGAATTTGTCGTATATATAAATGATGTGTATTAAGGCATAAAAAATGCTTCTGAACCATTCGATTCAAAAGCATTTTTAAGTATTAAAATTAAATGATGCTGAGGAGAATTCCGGCAGCAACTGCTGAACCGATAACTCCGGCAACGTTAGGACCCATAGCGTTCATAAGCAAGAAGTTTGTCGGGTCTGTCTGAGCGCCGACCTTCTGCGAAACTCTGGCAGCCATAGGAACAGCTGAAACGCCGGCTGAACCGATAAGCGGATTAACCTTTCCGCCTGTTGCCTTGCACATGATTTTACCAAAGAGAACTCCGGCAGCTGTACCGACACAGAATGCGATAACGCCGAGGATAATAACCTTTGCAAACTCAATGTTGAGGATCTTGTCCGCCTGAGTTGTAGCACCAACTGATACGCCGAGGAAAATAGTGATAATGTTCATCAGGGCGTTCTGGGCAGTATCAACAAGACGGCTGCATACTCCGCTTTCCTTGAAGAGGTTTCCGAGCATCAGCATACCAACCAGTGGACCTGCTGACGGAACAAGCAGAGCAACGATGAGTGTAACAGCGATAGGGAAGATGATCTTCTCTGTTTTTGAAACGACTCTGAGCTGTGGCATTTTTATTGCACGTTCTTTCTTTGTTGTGAGTGCCTTCATAATAGGCGGCTGGATTACAGGAACGAGCGCCATATAAGTATAAGCGGCAAGCGCTATAGTACCGGTACTTATCTTATATCCTCCGCCGGAAAGCAGACGGCTTGAAACGTAAATAGCTGTAGGACCGTCCGCACCGCCGATGATAGCAATTGAACCACATTCAGCAGCTGAGAAGCCGAGAAGCGCAGCGCCGATAAATGTAAGGAAGATACCAGCCTGTGCAGCAGCACCAAGCAGGAAGCTCTTCGGATTTGCAATCAGCGGACCAAAGTCAGTCATTGTACCGATTCCAAGGAAGATTATAGGCGGATAAATCTGAAGCTTAACGCCCAGATACAATATATCCAGCAGACCGCCCTCATGCAGAACCTTTCCGAAATCTATGTTGGCGGCATTTGCCCAGAGATCTGGATGGTACATACCAACCTCAGGAAGGTTTGTAAGGAACATACCGAATGAAATCGGCAGGAGAAGGAGCGGTTCAAATTCTTTAACAATTGCAAGATACATAAAGACAAAGGAAACCAGGATCATAACAAGGTCTTTCCAACCCATGTTGGCAACACCGCTTGAAATGGCAAGGTCTTTTATTGTATCCACAAAGATACTGAAAACTTCACTCATGAAAATATTTTCCTTTCTTAAATTTTACTTTGCATTTCAGAACGGAGTTGTATCATTCTGAATACCTGCCATAGACCAAGCAGACCTTGAAGGTTTGTTTTTAACTGCCTTTACCGATCTGAGCTTATAGGTTTTTCCCTCAGAAGCACCCATAGCGGCAACAGCAGCTGAAATAACAGCTATGACCTCGTCCTGGTTATCATCTGATTTTGATGCAGCAGGAGCAACAGCAGCGACAGGCTTTACAGCAGCCGGTTCTTCAGCTTTAGCAGGTTCAGCTTTCTTTCTGGAAAAGATTTTTCCGAAAGCCCATACGAACAGAATAAGGATGATAAGACCAAGGAAAACAACCGACAGACCGGTTATGACAACGGCAGTTACATAACTGAGCGTCATTTCCTCAGCCGCAGGAATTAATGTCTTGCCGGTCAGGCCGAATAAATTCATCAAGTCCATATTACAGCACTCTCCTATATTAAATTTTTATAATACATACCTAATATTATACACTAAAGTTTTCTGATTTGCAAGATTATTTTGCAAATTAAATCAAAAAACAGTAAAAACAAACTAAAGGAAACCATGATTAAATCTTCCCATTACGCAGCAAATATGGTATAATA
>CAKSJL010000003.1 GCA_934463345.1 uncultured Oscillospiraceae bacterium
GCGACCAAGATTCCTCTTAGTCGCTTTGCATAAATTTTCTTTTGAATCTTTGTCTAACTTTTTGGGGTCAGTTCATTTTCTGTGCGGCTTTTTTATTTTTCGTGAAAATTTTCAAAAACCTATTGACAAGCTGCAAAAAGTGTGGTATTATACACTTGTGGTTGATTAGTCGAGTAGCTAACCATTTAGGAAGGAGGCATAAATTTGGATTTTGAAAATGAAAAGCCGATTTTCGTTCAGATTGCTGAAGGTATTGAGGATGCAATTGTAACTGGTGCATTTCCGGAGGAAAGCAGGATTCCCTCGATAACTGAATTTTCGGTAATGTACAAAATTAATCCGGCAACTGCTCTTAAAGGAATAAATATTCTGGTCGAGAGCGGCATTGTTTATAAAAAAAGAGGTGTTGGCATGTTTGTTTCAGAGGGAGCAAAGAAAAAGCTTTCTGATAAGAGGAAAAGCGCTTTTTTTGAAAATTACGTCAGAAAAATGCTTGTTGAGGCAGGCAGACTCGGTATTAAAAAGGAAGAAATAATTGATATGCTGAAAGAGGAGAATGAGTGATGAATTGTATTGAGGTAAAGAATGTTACAAAGACGTTTAAAAGCACCAGGGCGTTAAGCAATGTAAACATCAGGTTTGAGGAAAACAAGATTTATGGTTTGCTCGGAAGAAATGGTGCAGGAAAATCCACACTGCTCAAGATCATTTCAAACAGAATTTTTGCTGATAGCGGAGAAGTTCTGATTGACGGTGAAAATGCCCTTGAAAATGACAGTGCACTTTCAAAAATTTATCTTATGAGCGAGAGCAATCTTTATCCGCCAAAAATGAAGATTAAAGAAATTTTTAAGTGGACAAAGGAATTTTATCCGAATTTTGATATGGAATATGCGATGAAGCTTTCGGAAGCGTTTAATCTGAATGTCAGAAAAAACACGAAATCACTTTCCACCGGATATAATTCAATTTTCAAAATAATAATTGCACTTTCGGTAAACACACCATACGTTTTTCTGGATGAGCCTGTTCTTGGACTTGACGCAAATCATCGAGACCTGTTCTATCGTTTTCTGATAGAAAAATATGCTGAAAATCCGTTTTGCTGTGTTATTTCAACACATCTTATCGAGGAGGTTTCAACAGTTATCGAGGACGTTATTATTATCAAGAATGGTGAAGTAATAAAGGATCAGACGAGGGATTCGCTCCTTGCGCTTGGCTTTACAGTTTCCGGCGCAGCCGAAGCCGTTGACAGGTTTATAGAAGGTAAGCAGGTTATAGGCAGCGATACGATAGGCGGATTGAAATCAGCCTACATAATCGGAAACATCGACAGGGACAATATTCCTGAAGGAATTGAGATATCAGCACTTGATTTACAGAAGCTGTTTGTTCAGCTTACAAATTCATGATTAGGAGAAAAGGGTTATGAAAATGAAAAGTACAATAAAATATCTGTTTTGCGGTATGATTAAATCCTACGCAATATACGGAATAATAATAGTTGTGATTATGAACATTGCTTTTATTATAAGCGCTTCAACAGGCAGCAGCGGTGTTCTTGGCGGAATTGATTTTGCAACTGTAATATTCTTAATTATTCTTGGAATATCAAGTAATCAGGAAAATATGGGCATGGCTGTTCAGAACGGGGTTTCAAGAAGGACATTTTATTTAAGCACTGGTATTGTATTTTTAATAATAGCAGCTGTTTGTTCAGCGGGTGATACTCTTATGAGCGGAATAGGACATATGTACTCCAGTCTGGCTGACGGTTTCAATTATCAGTCAAGCTACGAACAGGCATATCTGATAAGCGGAAATATGAATGCTGGCGGCTATCTAAAGGAGTTTATAACACAGTTCACAAATAATACTTTTGCGGTTACAGGCGGATTCCTTATAGCAGCAATTTTTACTAAAATGAGTAAAGTGCTTCGTATCGTAACAGCAGCGGTTGTTTATGTTGTTGTGTTTATAATTATTCCGATTATTGACGCTGTAGAATTTAAAATGGCGTTATCAAGAAAAATCGCAGAATTTATATCCTGGATAGGTAAAAGTTTCGTAAACCTTTCAATTACAAATGTTATAGGAGCTGTTTTGGTATTTGCGCTTTCATTTGTTTTTGTAAGACGTGCAAAAATAGCAGACAGAAAGTAAAAAAACTATTATCAGAAAATACAGCAATAAAGGGTCGCTTTCTCTTGTGAAGCGACCCTTTTGCTGTGTATGCAACGAAATATTATTTTTCATATTTCCTGACTCTGAGCTTTATTCCAAGCTTATCAGCCATTTCCTGCGACGCCTTTATCTGTTCGTCTCCTATGACATCAACAACCGAAAATACTATATTTTTAACGTACTTTTTGCAGTCTGATGCAAACTTCTGCATTGCTTCATACGATTTTTCACCGAATTTAGGACGTGTTACTTTAAGATATTCTTCACGAGTTCCAGCATTAAGACTGACAGACACAGTGTCTACTAACCCCTCAAGCATGTATGCTGTCGGCTTTGAGTGTATCAGATCTGAAAGACCGTTTGTATTGATTCTTATTGAAGGGCCGTTATTTTCCTTTATAAAACGTGCAGTTTCAGCAAGAACCTCAATTCTTTCGGTTGGTTCGCCATATCCGCAGTAAACAATTTCATTGTACTTTTTGTAGTCAGCGTTTTTCAGAGCGTCAATAATTTCCTCTGCTGTAGGTTCATGTTCAAGCCAGAGACTGTCTGAGCCATAAGCGCCGTCTGCGTTTTGTCTTATGCAGAATGTACAGCTGCATGGACATTTATTTGTAATATTTACATAAAGATTGTTTCCGACTTCATATACAATAGTCATTGCTTTTTTCATTGTTTTTTCTCCTTGTCTGTATGCAGACAGGACGCCCAGCCGGACGTCCTTGTCATTGTATTTATCTTCTTCCGCCCTTTGCTTTTTTTACTGCTTCGGGGTGTTTTTCATTGTATCTTGCAATCAGTATTTTATTGTGCTTTTTGTCGTAAAGGTAAAATACAACAATGCAGCCGATACCGATTATAAGCGTAACATATCCGAGCTTCATTCCCGGCGGATAATATGTCATTTCAACAGTGTGTGTTCCTGCTGAAACCGGAACGCCGATAAGCGCCTGTGCAATCTCATAAGGCTCAACCTTTTCTCCGTCAACCTTGATTGTCCAGCCCGGTTCATACGGAATGCTTGTCAGCATTATCTGTCCATTGTCAGCTGTTATAGTACCCTCAAGGTGATTTCCGCTGGCTTCTGTAATGTTCCATGGATGCTGTTTAAGAGTGTTGATGGATTCTGCGAGAAGATTTTCATCAAGCTGATAGAAAAGAAAGTTCCTTACTATTGTGTATTCATTTGCAACAGTCATTCTGAGGTTTATTGTTGTGCCAGGCTCAAATGAACCGAGACAGAGCGTTGAATAGTCATGATTTTCAAAGTATGTTCCTACAAACTCATGATTTTTATATGCACCCGTTTCGTCCTGTTCAGTGCTGAGCCAGAGGTTAACCTGCTTCTGATTGTCAGTCTTGAAGTACATATATACAGGCTCGCTTGAATTTACCGGGATAAACATGTCAACTGTCGGGTCGCCGTCAGCAGCAGCCTGGTACATTATCTGATCGCCGTAAGCTGAGGCTGTTACGTTGTTGAGTACAAATGAGTTCGGGTCAACATCTATTTTTTTGAAGTACTCGTTGTATGAGTTAAACTGACCAGTTCCAAAATCGATACTTGTGTTGCCGGAAATGGTGCTTAGGAAAATATTCTGGCTGTTAAAGGTATCGTCGTTTCCGAATACGCCTATATTTCTGATATTTTCATCAGCTGCAAAGCCAATAGGGAGCGCATATGGATTTTCATAAACGTCAATAACCTGATTCTTGTCGTCATTGTCAGTGTATTCATAAGAGAACACCAGCTTGTATGCAGCATCGGCAATACGCTTATAATTGTTGTCCTCACCGTTTTTATTCTTTTCAATATCTTCCTTTGAATTTCTATCCATTACATATTTTATGCCCATAATGGAGTCTATCAGAGGATTTCCGCCATTATAGCTTGATTCAAATGTGCTCTTGTAATAACCCATAGCCTCAAGGAAGTTAAGTGTTTTAGCGTTCATGACAGAGCTTGAATGACTGAGTCCTCTCAGACCAAGTGCCTGATTGTCGTTAACCATTCTCTGAAATGTCTTTTCTGCACGATAAAATCCGGTATCATAATCGTAGAGCTTCTGTGTTACCTCACGTCCGTTGTCAATGAAGTTATACCATGTTGAGCGTTTTGAATATATAATTTCCTTATCCTCGGCTTTAAGTGTGTCAACGCAGTTGTAGAGCAGCTCTCCGCAGGAAAGAGTCAGTATAAGAACAGGAGCTATGAATTTAACAAGACGTTCTTTTTTGGTGAAAAGGTATATACATCCGCAGTAAACGGCAACAAGTGCAATACATATCCACACGTCTCTGGAGGAAATATAGTCAACCTTTCTGAGCAGTGTTATTATAAGGAATACAACAAAACCTGCAAGCGTTCCGATTATTGCGACAGGCTTTATACCTTTCAGGTTTTTAAATGCTTCGGCAGCCATGCACAGCAGAACGAACGACAGTGTAAACGAGTATCTGAAAGGCAGCCAGTTTGGCATCTGGAAACCATGCCATACCATGTCTATAGGTCTTATGTACATGCATACAGCGAGAACCACAGCCATGAATGCAAAGCCGATTTTTTTAAGCTTGTCTATTTCCTTGTTTAAGAAGAAAAGCGGAATAAGTACAACTGTAAAAATTCCACAGTATATCTCAGGATGTCCCTGTACATTTACAGAGTCATACTGTGCAACCATAAGCTGCGGGAAGAAATCAAGCCATTTGAACTGAGTTTTAAATGAGAAGTCAGGCTCTGTAAAGTCAAATTTACCAAGCTTTAAGGCATTGTAAATTGGAATTATCATGAATGCCGCACAGCAGAGTGCAACTGCTGACGAGAGGAGTATTCTTAAAAACGACTTCCATATTGAATAAAGACGGTTCTTTTTTGAAGCGTCCTTACAGCCGAAAAGGACATAATAAAGGTAGTAAAGCGCCGCAAATATGCATATCATGTAGCCGATATAGAAGTTTGCGACCATCATAATTGCGAGCGGAATTATAAAATTGAGCTTTCTGCCATCGTCTACGAGATATTCAACGCCTAAGATTATAAGCGGAAGGAACACAAGACCATCCAGCCACATAGGGTCGATAAGCTGTATTACAGCGTAGGCGCAGAGTGAATACAGAGTAGAAAAGACAAGCGACTGAACCGGTGAGAGTTTTTTTGACTTTTGCAGATAGTAGCAAAAGGTTATTCCGGCGCAGCCAAGCTTTGTAAGCTGCATGATCATAAGGCTTCCGAGAAGCATAGTCCTCGGCAACAGTATCGGAATAAGCGTAAACGGACTTGCAAGATAATAGCCTATAACGCCGGCATAGCCACCCGAAAGGTTTCTCGACCAGTTATACAGCATGCTGTCATCGCCGTTCCAGAATGCGTCCCGTATTGCCTCAAAGTAGTATACATACTGACCGTTTAAGTCAAGAACAAGAACGCAGTTGTCACCAAAAGGATATACCTTGAATATAACGTATGCAGCATACATTATGACTACAGGTATCAGGAATGCTAAAAGATAAATTTTGTTTCTGAAGGCCCAGTCACGCAGAAAAAACAGAAAGCCTTTAAATTTTCCGTTTTGTGCGGTTTCAGCCTGAACCTTGATTTCTGCTGAATCAGACATTGATTTCCTCCTTGTATTTCATTTGGGTATTGTAGCAGTACAATAGTCCCTGATTATGCAGTGTTGCCTTAATATTATACAATATTTTATTAACTTTTACAATAGTTAAGATTCATTTTTCACAATGTTTTCTATTATTCTGACAGTTTCCGATGCAGAAAGCTCTATAAATGAAAAAATTCTGTCGGGATTCATGTATAAAGCGGGTTCAAAGGTATTTTTACCGGAAAAATAATTGTCATCAATCCATTTTACGGTTGATTTTATTTCATCAGCTGAAACAAATCCGTTTATGTTGCAATTTTGCCCTTTTTCAGCCGTTCTGACCGGATCGTGTGTAAAATGATAATTTTTTGCGGTAAAGCTGTCGCTCCAGTTAAGTTCCCTCATCATAAAGCCGAAAAATGCGCTGTCACGCTGAGAAATCCCATATTTCTGCGCCTCTGTGACGCATCCCTCACGAATTGTTCTGATAAACATTTCGTCAGTTACAAGGTGCGAAAGGTATCCGAGGTAAAGTTCCTGTTTGTCACCTTTTTGGCAGTAATGTTCAACAAACTTGTTCATCCTTTTATGAAAAAGGGAAATCATTTCCTCCCTTAGAAAGTCCCAGTCCGAAATGCCGTCACGAAGATGAGTATGCTTTTTCATAAGTCTGTTGTAGTCCTTTCGTGCATGAACGCAGTCAGGGGCAATATTTCCGGCAAAGAAGAGCGAAGGCTCTTTTATTTTGAGCATTTCGGCTGCTCTGTCTGCAACAGCAAGATGCATTACAACTCCAGCCATTGTTTCCACCTCCTCCGGTCAAAGCAATACCCCTGTGGCAATACACAGGGGCAATAAATTATTTTGCGTAGTCAACCGCACGGCTTTCACGAATAATATTTACCTTGATCTGTCCAGGATACTCCATTTCAGACTCAATCTGCTTTGCAATATCTCTTGCAGCGATCACCATTTTTTCATCATTGATAACTTCAGGGCAAACCATTATTCTGACTTCACGTCCTGCCTGAATGGCATAGCACTTGTCAACGCCTTCATAGGAACTGCATATTTCCTCAAGCTTTTGCAGACGCTTTATGTAGTTTTCATAATTTTCACTTCTTGCCGCAGGTCTTGCCGCAGAAATTGCGTCAGCAGCCTGAACGATACAGGCGATAACGGTTCTTGGCTCGACGTCGTTGTGGTGAGCTTCAATTGCATGGATAACCTCAGCATTTTCCTTGTACTTGCGGCACACATCAACGCCGATCTGGACATGAGAGCCTTCAATTTCAGCGGTAAGAGCCTTACCGATATCATGCAGAAGTCCTGCACGTCTTGCAAGATTAGCGTCAACGCCAAGCTCAGATGCGAGTATACCGGAAAGTTGAGCCACCTCAATGGAGTGGTTAAGAACGTTCTGACGGTAGCTCGTTCTGAATTTAAGACGACCGATAAGCTTTACAAGCTCATGGTTCATGCCATGTACATTAGTTTCAAGGACAGCTCTTTCGCCCTCCTGCTTGATTTTGTACTCAACCTCACGTCTTGCCTTGTCAACCATTTCCTCAATTCGTGTCGGATGGATTCTTCCGTCAGCTATGAGCTTTTCAAGGGCAATTCTTGCAACCTCACGTCTTACATGGTCGAAACATGAAAGCGTTATAGCCTCCGGAGTATCGTCAATAATAAGGTCAACGCCGGTCAGCGTTTCAAATGTTCTGATATTTCTTCCCTCACGACCAATAATTCTGCCTTTCATTTCATCGCTTGGAAGAGGGACAACAGAAACAGTTGCCTCTGAAACCTGATCAGCAGCACATTTTGCGATAGCAAGAGAAATATAGCTTCTTGCCTTTTCTTCACATTCATCCTTTATCTGCTGTTCATATGAAGCGATCTTTACTGCCTTTTCATGAACAAGATCGCCGTCGAGCATATTAAGGATATATTCCTTTGCCTGATCCTTTGTAAATTCAGATATTCTCTCAAGAATATCCATCTGACTTTTCTTTATAGAGTCAGCTTCCTTTAATTTTTCGTCTGCGTTTTTGATTTTATTCTGGAGAATTTCTTCCTTGCGCTCCAGGTTGTCATTTTTCTTGTCAAGGGTTTCTTCCTTCTGCTGTATGCGTCTTTCCTGTCTGGAAACCTCCGAACGTCTGTCTTTGATTTCCTTTTCTGCCTCGGAACGGAGCTTATGTATCTCGTCCTTGGCTTCAACAAGCGCTTCCTTCTTTTTTGTTTCAGCTTCCTTATCAGCGTCAGCAAGAAGCTTTTCGGCTTCCTTTTCAGCAGAACCCATTATGGATTCAGCCTGTCTCTGCCTGTAAGCAATACCCTGCTTAAAGCATATAAAGCCTGCCCCGGCTGCGCCTACTATAAATGCCGCTAAACAGCAGATAACCGCAATAGTAGTACTCATTGCCCGCACATTACCTCCTTTGAAATAGTTATAGAAATTGTACAATAAACTAATTACTCCGGCAGGATAATGTTGCCATAATCTTATTCATATTTTTATTTTATCACAGACTGTTTTAAGTCTGTGTTATCCCGTTATATACGGAAACCAGCCCGTCGTGAATCTAATATTAAAGAGTATTGCCGATACTGATATCATGATGTTTGTCTATATAAAAAACTATGATTCAGAAGCCTTGGCACATAAGCCACAGCATATAGCCTGTGGTGCTTTTCCCTTAAAGCTTCCTAATTACAGCCGCATAAAAAGCCGCAGTAATAATTGTGCAAATTAATACAATACATTTATTTTATACTTTTCTGGGACAAATGTCAAGTAATTTTTAGGTTGCAAGGAACGGTTTTCATTAAAGGATAATATCGCAAAACATGCAGCAGGCGCATTTGCAGTGTAGATTTATATATACTTTTTGTAATATCTCACAAAAAAATCATGTAATATAAGATTTGGGATGAGCATATTTTGTGCAATACGCCAAAATGATTTCAGTATATGCAATTGTACTTTTTTATCTTTATTTTTTTCATTCAGTGCATAAACGATCATTTTTAATTCAGAATATAAATGTATGATAATGTATATGAGAAAGGTGTGATAAAAATGGTGACAAAAAAAGAATACAGTGAAATGAGCAAAAAAGCGTCTCCTGATTCAAGAAGCTGGGTAAATGTCCCGGTTGCTTTCCTGATTGGCGGCGCAATATGCACAATTGGTGAGATCCTGCTGAATATTTTTACGGCTATGGGACTTGAAAAGGAAGCGGCTGGTGCATGGGCATCAATCTGCCTTATCTTTCTGAGCGCTTTGCTGACCGGACTGGGAATTTACGAAAAGCTGGCAAAGCATGCAGGTGCCGGAACGCTTGTGCCGATAACCGGCTTTGCAAATGCTGTTGTATCCTCAGCGATCGAGTCAAAGACGGAAGGGTTTATTCTGGGTGTCGGAGCTAAGATATTTACAATTGCCGGACCGGTTATATTGTATGGTACAGCGGCATCGGTGGTTTATGGCATAATATATTATTTTGTAAGGTGATTAAAGGAAGGCAACTTGTTGCCTTCGGTTTGCCAAAGACTTAGGTTATATACGCCGAATGGCGAAATAAAAGTTTTCAAAGGCTGTAGGATTCCAAAGGGCAAAGCCCTTGGTCGTCCTCCGCAGAGTACGAAATTCCCTGCCTTAGAAGCGCTCCGCAAGGGGTGAATTGAAAATCTTCGATTTTCAAGAGGGGACGCCCTGTAAGAGAGGGCGTCCCATAAATAGTTTAAGGACAAACTTTTTAAGTGCGTGAAAAACTATATGTGTGTTCTTATTCCTCAAGCTTTCCAAGCTCCAGCTGGTAGTCAGAATCAAGCGAATTTTGCTTTGGTGCAAGCTTTACATAGTTATTTACCATTATCGTTGACCTATCCGCAGGCTGGAGTGTTCCTGCGCCGGCAATACATCCGCCCGGGCAACCCATTCCCTCAAGCAGATAGCCATTGTATTTTCCGGCCTTTGCGAGCTGTAAGAGCTTCCGGCATTCTTTAAGTCCCTGAGCAGAAGCAACCTTTATATCACGTTCCGGGTCAAGACGCTTTATAACGTCTGCAACTGCTGCTGCAACTCCTCCTCCTACAGCAAATTTTCTGCCTGAACCTGTTCCGGCTGTCAGTTCAACATTTTCATCATCGGTAATATCTTCAAATTTTACATTCTTTGCTTCAAACATACCCATAAGCTCTTCAAATGTAAGAACAAAGTCAACGTCCGATCTGACTGAACGACGGCTTGCTTCAAGCTTTTTGGCAGCGCATGGGCCGATAAATGCAATGCATGCGTCAGGATTCTGACTTTTTACCATTCGTGCTGTCAGTACCATAGGAGTCATTGCCATGGAAATATACGGCGCCATTTCCGGAAAGACCTTTTTAGCCATTACCGACCATGACGGGCAGCAGGAGGTTGCCATAAACGGCTGATTTTTCGGAACTTCCCTTATAAAGTCCTTAGCCTCTTCAACAGCGCACAAGTCTGCTCCGATTGCAACCTCGACAACACTATCAAAGCCGAGTCTGCGCATTGCAGCAGTAAGCTTTTCCGGAGAAGCGTTTTTGCCGAACTGTCCGACGAATGCCGGAGCAACGAGAGCAATTACCTTTTTTCCGGTTTTCATTGCATGTATAAGCTGGAAAATCTGACCCTTATCAACAATTGCTCCGAACGGACAGTTTACAAGACACATTCCGCAGGATACGCACTTGTCATAATCTATCTTAGCCTTTCCGTTTTCGTCTGAGCCAATTGCATACATTCCGCAGGCTCTTGCGCATGGTCTTTCCATTTTATTTATAGCATTGTATGGACAGACGCTCTGGCATCTGCCACATTTTACGCATTTGCTCTGGTCTATAACAGATTTTCCATGTACAATTTGTATAGCATTCTTTGGACATATTTCCTTGCATGGGTGTGCAAGACAGCCCTGACAGCAGTCTGTGACATGGTAATGCATCTCAGGACAGGCATTGCATGCGAAATTTATTATGTTTATGAGTGGAGGGTCGTAGTACTTTTCAGCGATTGCTGATTCGTCTATTCCGTCCGCAACGGATTCATGCTGGTCTATAGGTCTTAACGGAAGCCCTATAGCAAGACGTATCCTCTCTTCGACAATAGCTCTTTCAAGGAATATTGATTCACGGTAGACCGCAACCTTTCCCGGAACTATTTTATAAGGAAGACCCAGGATCTTCTCTTTATAATCTCCCCCTTCATATGCAAGTCTTGCGACTTCTGTAAAAACCTTTCTTCTGATATCAGTAACAGAAGAATAAACGCTTTTCATATCCATATTAAAGATAATCCTTTTCATAGTATTTGCAGGCGTAAAAAACCTACAATTATATATTATATGCAAAACCGACTTTTGTCAAGATATATGCCTTTAATGTCAGGATTTCTCAGGCTTGTTTGACTTTCTGTACTGTAACGAGCTTACGCCTGTTATTTTCTTAAACTGTCTTGAAAAATAACTCTGGTCGTTAAAGCCGCTTAACAGCGAGATTTCCTCGATAGTTTTATCTGTTGACGCAAGAAGTTCTTTTGCATATTCAATACGTTTTTTTATTATGTGCTGGAATATGGTTTCGCCATATTCCTTTTTAAATTCTCTTGTCAGGTGATATTTATTAATGTAAAAAGCTTCAGAAATATTGTCCAGATTTATGCATTCAGTAAAGTGCGAGTCAAGATATTCCCTGACGGATTTCATCTGATAGCTGTAGGAGTCGTTCAGACCATGAGCAACCGGATTTAATATTATCATAGTCAGGATATCGGTGATAAGTTTTGCATTGATAAGCTCTGTAATGCGATCTTTGTGAGAGTTGTTAGCGATGGCTTCGTACATTACAGCAGTAAAATCGTTCATGTTTTTGGGTAAAAACAGACAGGAGTTAGTTTTAAGAAATTTTTTGTAGTAATATTCAGCGCATGGTCCGTTAAAGTGCATCCAGATAACCTCCCATGGCTTTTCCGGATCACATATATAGGAATGCTCTCTGCGGCAGTCAATAAATGAGCCTTGTCCTTCATATATCATATATTTGCCGCCATTATACTTTAAAATACCCTCTCCTTTGAGAATAAGCATTATAAAATACGAGTCAAACTGCTTTCTGTAGGTGTGTCCTGCGCACTCAGCCGGAAGATAACCGATTTCTTGAATGTAGAAAAGATTATTTACTGCTTCTGCTGACGGAGTATTTTTTAATCTTATTGGACTTTTTATCTGATAATTGTTCATTTTCAAAACCATCCGCTCCTTGAACTGTAACATTATTATACACATATTAGGCATTAAAGTCAATAATAATTGCTGTTTTTAAAATCTTTTGGCTAAAATGCGCATAATAAAAAGTCACAATTAAATAATTTACTGCATTAACGTTTTAAACTGTCAATAAAGTCAAAAAAAACTGCAAGATAGTCTGTTGTTTTTTAAAAACGTATGTATTATAATGATAGTGTTGAAATTAAGTTTTCTTGATTGCAACCTACAATATCATATACTTGGAACTTAATAATATCGGCAGTGCAGAGATAAATTTAAACTGACTTAAAGGAGCAGATGCAGACATAACCTTAAAAAGGCGTTTTGTTTGTTTCATTGCTCCTGAACTGTTTTTTTTAGGATAAATAATAAATTGATTTTGCAAAAGTCCGCCGTACGGAGTTTGCAGAATTATGAAAATGAAGAGCTTATTTACAAACCGTTTTATGATTGGATCATGTCTTGTTCTGCATAAATTCGTTCAGGGGGTATGAATGCCGGGCATATCGGAGAGGCCCTGACGTTATATTTAAGAGTCTGAGAAAAGATTACAGGTTTTATATCTTTATCTGGAGAGGAATAAAGATTAAGACTTGTAATTTTTTTTATAATATACTATAATATAAATATGTATGGCGGAAGAATCAGCAGACTGCGCTTTCTCTGAATTTCTGCCTGAAAATAAAGTGAGCCGTACACTTTGCAGATATGCGGCGGTCCGCTTGAAGCGGAGGAAGGGGAAAAGATGAATATAGCAGCAGCACAGTCAGGAGGGCCAACCTGCGCCATTAATGCGTCGCTTGCCGGAGTTTTTGAAGCAGCATCAAAGAGCAGGGAGATAGATAAAATATATGGTTGTATAAACGGTATTGAGGGAGTTATAAACGATAATCTGGTGGAACTCAGTACTATAATAAAAAGCAATGAGGATCTGGAGCTTCTGAAGCTTACTCCTTCAACAGTTCTTGGCTCATGCCGCTATAAGCTTCCGGAAAATGATGAGAAAATATATTCAAAGATTGTTCAGACGTTTAAGAAAAATAAAATAGGTATGTTTTTCTATATTGGCGGCAATGATTCTATGGATACCGTTGTAAAGCTTTCTGACTATTTCAGGAAGAATGATATTGACATAAAGGTAGTAGGAATCCCTAAAACGATAGACAACGACCTTGTCTGCACAGACCATACTCCAGGCTTTGGCTCTGCTGCAAAATATGTTGCAGCAACTATGCAGGAGATTATAAGAGACAGCAGCGTTTACAGCGCAAAATCCGTTACCATAGTTGAGATAATGGGACGTGACGCAGGATGGCTGGCAGCTTCATCATGTATTTTAAAGGCAAATGATGAGAATGCTCCGCATCTTATTTATCTTCCGGAGACGCCTTTTTCCATTGAAAGGTTTATGGAGGATGTGCGCCGTATGCTGGTTGAGCATAAGGCTGTTGTTATTGCAGTTTCGGAAGGTCTGAAGCTCAGTGGGGGAGAATATGCCGCAGAGGACTTCCAGTCAGGAGCAAATGACGGATTCGGACACAAATACCTTTCAGGTATCGGAAAATGCCTTGAAAATATAGTAAGAGAACAGATCGGCTGCAAGGTAAGATCAATAGAGCTTAACGTTATGCAGAGATGTGCTTCACATATTGCCTCAAAGACTGATATAGACGAATCCGAAAAAATTGGTGAAGCCGCAGTTGCTGCAGCTCTTGAGGGAAACACCGGAAAAATGATGGCATTTAAGAGACTCAGCGACAGACCATATTTTACAGAAATAGTTCCGGTTGATGCGTCAGAGGTTGCAAATAAGGAAAAGCAGTTCCCGAAGGAATGGATAAACAATCAGGGGAATAATGTCACAGCTCAGGCGCTCGACTATTTCCTGCCGCTTATTCAGGGTGAACAGAATGTTGTTATGAAAAATGGAATGCCGGTACATTTCAAAATACCAAACTGGTTCTAAGTGTCTTTGGAGGAATAAACATGAAAAAATCAGAAAGAGCCTATGAGCTTTTTAAGGAAGGGTATAACTGTTCCCAGGCGGTTTTCGGCGCATTTGCCGAGGAACTGGGAATGGATTTTGAAACTGCGGTTATGCTTTCTTCATCCTTTGGCGGCGGAATGGGAAGAATGAGGGAGGTCTGCGGCGCTGTAAGCGGAATGTTTATGGCAGCCGGAATAAAGTACGGCTACAGTGATCCTAAGGATAATCAGGCGAAAAAGGAGCATTACAGGCTGATTCAGGAGCTTGCGGAAAAATTCAGGGAACGCAATCACTATATTGTCTGCCGTCAGCTTCTTGGACTTGACGGTCAGGACAGCAGCTATGTACCGTCCGAGAGAACTCAGGCATATTATAAAAAACGTCCCTGCGCAGAGCTTGTGAGAGATGCGGCAGAGATTCTTGAGGAATATATGGAAGAGCATAAATAAAGTGCTGTTCAGTAATAGAGGGATGCTTTGCGGGAAAAGGCATCCCTTTACTGATGTTATTCATTTTTTTACATGGCGTTTTATAATTATTTGAATAAAGAAATGGAATTTGTGCTTTAAAACAGTTGACAATGCACAAATTGTATGTTATAATGCATATATAATTCAACAAAGGAGTGATATATTTATGAAAATTGTTAGAAGAGCGATGGCGGCTGCATCAGCTGCTGTAATGATCTTTATTCTGTCGGTTCCTGGATTTGCGGAAAAGAAAGCAGTCGAGCCGCCGGAGCATACACCTATAACATATACCATTAAAGCAGGCGATGATTGGGGCAACTACCTGATCAGAAATGAAATATTCTTCAAGGGGGATACAATAAAAATAATCCCTGATGAAGAGCCGACTCCGGAGTCTGTAGGTAAGAACGGCGCAACTATATGGGCTGGAATTTATTTTGGTACTGGGGACAGCGATATTACTGAAAAATACTTCAAGGTCAATGAACGTGCAACCTATACGCAGTATCTTGATGGTGAGGGAGAATATCTTGATACTCCGGTAGTGCATACGATTCCGAATGTTTATACATCTCTGACGGTAATATCTGACACACCTGTTATTGCAACCACTCATTCCGGAGCTTATTCTAAATTTGAACAAGTTGTTAATCCTAAAACCGGCGGATCAATTTCTTATCGTGTTCAGTATAACTGGCCGGAGGTTTTTGAATACGAAAAAAATATAAGCTATGAGCTTGACGATGGTGTTGTGTATGATGACGATGGCGAAGAGAAAAATCCGGATGTCTGCTATTACACCTATGAAAATTATGATATAACGCTTACCCAGAAGCCTGTTAAAGAGGGATTTCACTTTGATAAATGGGTTTCAGGAAATTCAACATACATCAAGGAAACTGATACTGAGAACACGTTCACCATTGACACTCCGAATGCAAAAGGAGTAGGAGGAAGCCGATGGGACGGTGACGGGGTCATAGTATTTGTGGCACAGTATAAATTTGACAGAGAAACCTATACGCTGAAATTTGATGCAAACGGTGGAATCATAAACGGTTATGACACAAGAGTTTATGAAATAAACGGCGATACAGCAGAGGATTTTGTGCTTTCAGACTATGAACCGGTTCTTGAAGGAAAATATTTTGCCGGTTGGTATGCTGATGAGGAGTTTACTCAGAAAATCCTGACAGCGGCGGATATGGGCTATGAGCCGTCAAATGCTGCTGGCTGTGCAAAGACAGTGTATGCAAAGTGGAACGATTATCAGAGAGGGGATATCTCAAAAAGCGGAGCTATCGACCTTTATGACGCAATTGAAGTCGCAAAGTATATCATGAATATGCGCACATTTACAGACGAAGAAATGGAATATGCAGATTATAATGGCGACGGTATTGTAAATCTTTATGATGCGGTTGAGATTGCAAGATTTATTCTGGTTAATAAGTAAGAACCTGTCTTCACAAGCGTATGCGCACGTCTTTCCAGCAAATTTTTACGCATACTGCGTTAAAATTGTGCTTGGAAATCCACGCACATATCTTTTAAAGACGGGGTCTAAGAATGTTTGAGAATTCTGCCGGATCTTCAACAGGCAGTCCCTCGATCATGAGAGCCTGATTATAAAGCAGCTTGCTGTATTTTTCAAGCTTTTCATTGTCATTTCCGTAAATGCTCATAAGCGTCTCAAAAACAGGATGCTCCGGATTTATTTCCAGAACCTTGTCCGCTTTGACCTTCTGGTCGTTCGGCATTGCATTAAGAACCTTCTCCATTTCAACTGAAACCTCGCCATCGCTTGTCAGGCAGACAGGATGAGTTTTCAGACGCTTTGAAAGCCTTACCGATTTAACCTTTCCGTCAAGCTTTTCCTGCATGAATTTGAAAAGATCCTTTGCACTTTCTTCCTTTGCATTGATCTCTTCCTTTTCCTCAGGAGTGTCTATATCAAGATCTCCGGCAGAAACTGACTTGAATTCCTTTTCCTTGTAATTCATCAGCATTTTAATTGCAAATTCGTCAACACTGTCTGTAAAGTAAAGGATTTCGTAGCCCTTGTCCTTGACAAGCTCTGTCTGCGGAAGTGAATCAATTCTTGCAATGGACTCGCCGCATGCGTAGTAGATGTACTTCTGATCCTCTGTCATTCTGTCAACATATTCCTCAAGAGTAACAAGCTTTTTCTCCTTTGAAGAATAGAACATGATAAGATCCTTTACAGAGTCCTTGTTCATGCCATAGTTGTTGTAAACGCCGAATTTCAGCTGTAATCCGAATGCCTTGTAGAATTCCTCATACTTTTCACGATCATTTTTCAAAAGCTTTGTAAGCTCATTTTTTATCGTTCTTTCAAGGCTCTTTGCGATAAGCTTCAGCTGTCTGTCATGCTGGAGCATTTCTCTTGAAATATTGAGCGAGAGATCCTCGGAATCGACAAGACCTTTTACAAAGCTGAAATGGTCAGGAAGAAGATCTGCACACTTGTCCATTATCAGGACACCGCTTGAATAAAGCTGCAAGCCTTTTTCATATTCCTTTGAATAGTAATCAAAAGGCGCTTTTGCCGGAATATAGAGCAGAGCATTGTATGTTGCAGTACCCTCCGCCTTTGTATGGATATGAAGAAGCGGATCAGTATAGTCAAAGAATTTTTCCTTGTAGAAACTATTGTAATCCTCGTCTTTCAGCTCGCTCTTGTTTTTGCGCCAGATAGGAACCATGCTGTTGAGAGTTTCAGTTTTAGTGTATTCCTCATACTCGTTTTCTGTACCCTCTTTAAGACGGCTGTCTGTAACGTCCATTTTAATCGGGAATCTGATATAGTCTGAATATTTCTTTACAAGCGACTTGATTCTGTACTGATCAAGGAAATCACTGTAATTTTCGTCCTCAGTATCAGCTTTAAGCTTCAATGTGATCTCTGTTCCGACAGCGTCCTTTTCACATTCGCCGATCTGGTATCCGTCAGCTCCTTTTGAAGTCCATTCATAAGCTTTGTCGCTGCCATAGGCTTTTGTTTTTACCGTTACTTCATCAGCAACCATAAATGCTGAATAGAAGCCTACGCCGAACTGTCCTATAATATCAACATCATCTTCAAGCTTGTTTTCATTTTTGAACTTGAATGAACCGCTGTTTGCAATAGTGCCGAGATGGTTTTCAAGCTCTTCCTCTGTCATGCCGATACCGTTATCAGATATTGTGATGGTTCTGTTTTCCTTGTCGGCTGAAATGGTGATGGCAAAGTCACTGCGGCTTATTCCTACATTGTCATCTGTGAGCGATTTGAAATAGAGCTTGTCTATAGCATCGCTCGCATTTGAAATAAGCTCTCTTAAAAATATTTCCTTGTGCGTATAAATTGAATTGATCATAAGATCAAGCAATCTTTTGGATTCTGCCTTGAATTCTTTATTCTGCATATTTGTCAGCTCCGTTATTCTTAAAATTAAAACCTGTCGATGTTGCAATCAGGCTTTTAGCACTCTCCTTATCCGAGTGCTAAGAATAGTATACTACAACAGAAATAAAAATCAAGTCATTTCACAAAAATTACACAGTTTATTCACATTGTTCACACGATACCACAGATATGCATATACTCTTCAAGCGTTATCCCCATTTTTTTAATGCTTCTGGCGTGACATGTTCCGACATATCTGTAATGCCATGGTTCGTATGTGATTCCGGTTATGTCGGTCTTGTCCCTGGGATAGCGGAGGATATACCCGAAACAGTGGGCGTTTTTATCAAGCCACCTGAATTCTTCTGTATTTTCAAATTCCTTCGTTATTTCCCCTTCCCAGTCGGCAGAGCTTATGTCAGCAGCAAGTCCGGCATTATGCTCGCTGTATCCGGGAAGAGCTATGCTCAGTGCAGTTTTTTTGTAAGCCTCATCATAGGACAATCCCTGCTTCATATACCGTTCAGTATCCTGGCTGAAAAGTCCTTTCTGGTAGGATATGCTCCGGTATGCTGAAAATACTCTTAGATGAATACCGCAGGAAAGCGCTGCACACAGCATCTTTTTCATTGCCTGTGCTGCACAGGTTTCAAGAAAATATCCGCCTCCCACCTCACGAAGTTCAGGTCTGAAGTATTCCGGAAGCGGATGATTATTGTTAATAAGCAGTAATTTCATTTTCTTCTCCTTTGATTTTTCCGTATTTTAGTGATATATTTGCAGTCTGCTATAAATAATATTCAAATTTTTTTTGAAATAGACCTTGACAGATTAATAAGAAAGGTATATAATAATATAAGAACAAATGTTCTAATACTCTCAGGATGCCTTACATAAGTCTTGGAATGTACCATACTGGTACACTAAGAACCTGTCTTCACAAGCGTATGCGCACGTCTTTCCAGCAAATTTTTTCGCATACTGCGTTAAAAATGCTTGCCATATACAAGTATGCCTGCACATTTTCGCCTTGTCTGCGTAAAAATTGTGCTTGGAAATCCGCACACATATCTTGTGAAGACGGGGTCTAAATCTGGAATCGTCTTGACAAGTGAATATTCTTGTAAAGACATGTTTTATGAACTACATGGAGGATAAATAATGAAAAGAGTGTCAATGGATGCACTTGAATTTGACAAAAAAATATCTGAACTTTCGTCTGAAGAGGCTTCGGACAATTCTGAACTTATCGGAAAAGTCAAGTCCACGATGGCAAGAGTCATAAAAAACGAGCTTACAAAAAGACAGAGAGAAATTATTGTAATGTATTATTACAAGGAAATGGGAGTATCTGAAATTGCCCAGGAGCTTTCTGTTGCTCCTTCAACAGTTTCCAGAACAATAAAAAGGGCAAGAGAAAAGATATACAGATTTTTAAAATATTATTACGGAGGAAGAGAATGAACACGCCGGTTTTTGATTTTCTGAAAAAATATGGTGAAGCTTCGGTACTGAGGCTTCACATGCCGGGACATAAGGGAAAAATGCTTTCTGAGCTTGAAACTTATTGCCATGATATTACTGAAATAGCTGGTGCAGACAGTCTTTTTGAAGCATCGGGAATAATTGCGGAAAGCGAAAAAAATACATCAATGCTTTATCATACCGCAGAAACCTGTTACAGCGCCGGCGGTTCAACGCTTTGCATACAGACGATGCTTGCGCTTATGAAGCAGGAAAACCGTACGGTTATAGCTGTTAGAAATGTACACCGAAGCTTTATCTCAGCATGCGCTCTGCTTGATATCCAACCGGTGTGGCTATTTCCAGAAAAGCGTGAGGGATTGCTTTCAGGGGAGTTTCCGTTTGAAGCAGCTGAAAAAATGCTTGAAGGGAAAGAAAATGCCTGTATTTATGTTACCTCTCCGGATTATCTGGGAAAAACCGCAGATATAAGGCGGATAGCGGAGCTTTGTCATAAATACGGAGCAGTTTTGCTTACCGACAATGCTCATGGGGCGCACAGCATTGCACTGGGAACTCATCCGGCTATGCTTGGTGCGGATATGTGCTGTGATTCCGCACATAAAATGCTGCCTGCCCTGACGGGAGGAGCGTATCTTCATATAGTAAATCCACATTATAATGGAAAGGCAAAAATGGCTATGTCGCTTTTTGCTTCAACAAGTCCGAGCTATCTTATAATGGCGTCGCTTGACATTTGCGCTAAATATATAGACGAGCAGCTTAAGGATGATGTGAAAAGGAATGTGAAGGCGCTTTGTGAACTGCGTCAAAGGATAAAAGGAAAGTATCGGATATATGACTCCGAGCCGTTCCATCTGACTCTTCTTTGCAGCGGAAAGGAGCTTGGAAAGCAGCTGAGAGCCAAAGGCATTGAATACGAATATGCTGACGATGACTGTATAGTACTGCTTTTTTCACCGGTTAATACTGCTTCTGAAATTTTGAGGACGGCAGATATTCTTATGCAGTGTACTCCGAAGCCGCCTATTCACAGTCTTGATACTCAGTTCCCACAGCCGGAATGTTCAATGCGCATCAGGGACGCAGTCCTTTGTGAATATGAGAAGATACCGGCTGATAAGGCTCTGGGGAGAATCTGTGCCGGGGTTGATGTGCCTTGTCCTCCGGCTGTACCAATAGTGGCGAGTGGAGAAGTAATAGACAGCAGCTGTATTAAAATTTTCAAAAGGTATGGAATTTTAACAGTGAATGTGGTAAAATAAAATGGATATGAAAATACCTTATGAAGGGTCTGATAAATATGAAGCTGATTTTTGCAGTTGTAAATGGTGACGATAGTCAGGCTGTTTCAAAATCACTGGCGAAGCATGGCTTTTTTGCTACAAAGCTTGCATCGACAGGAGGTTTTTTAAGCGCCGGAAATACAACATTTCTTATATGCACAGAGGATAAAAAGGTGGATGACGTTATAGGGATTATCAGCCGCAAGAGCCATAAGAGAAAGCAGTTTGTTCCGTCAGGAACTTCCTATGGCAACGGTATGGGGGCGTATACGTCATTTCCTGTCGAGGTTTCGGTAGGCGGAGCAACTATATTTGTGACGGATGTCGAACGGTTTGAAAAGGTATGACGGAAAAACTATACGGGAAGCAGTTTTTTGAAATAACCCTTGAGGCGATGTTCAGCAGCGGAAGGCTTCCGCATGGCTTTATTATTTACGGAGAAAAGGGAGTCGGAAAAAAGACAGCTGCTCTTTATTTGGCAAAAACACTGCTGTGTGAAAACGGAGACAGTAAACCATGCAATAACTGCCGTTCATGCAGAAATATTGACAAGGGCGTACATCCGGATCTGATTTTTCCTGAACAGAGCGGAAAGCTCGGAACATACTCAGTAAATACATGCCGTCAGATCTGTTCTGACGCAATAATTGCGCCGAATAATGGCGACAGAAAGGTTTACTTTTTTGCTGACGCTGACAGCATACTTGCACCGGCACAGAATTCCATATTAAAGCTGATAGAAGAACCGCCTGATTTTGTATACTTTATTTTTACAGCAGCTTCAAAGGATACATTTCTGCCCACAATTATTTCAAGAGTGGTTTCGCTTGGGATTCCCTTGTGCAGCGATGATGACTGTTCAGCTGCACTTGCCGAGCACGGATTTGACAGTGAACAGATAAAAGAAGCTGTTGCTGCATTTCGTGGAAATATAGGAATGTGCGTAAAATATATTGAGGACGAAAACCTCCGGAGTATAGTGCAGTTGACAAAAAAGGCAGCTAATAGTATAATTAACAGTGATGAATACGGACTTCTTGCTGCGTTTTCATCACCAGTTTTAAAAACAAGAGAAAATACTGCCGTTTTTTTTGAAATGCTCAACAGGGTTATAAGAGATTCAGCAGTTTTACAGATATCTCCTGAGTCGGAAGCGATAAGCTGCTGTCCTGATGAAGCTATGAGGCTTGGCAGAAAGCTGTCTTTGGCTTCTGCGGAGAAAATACATTGTTGTATAGAAAAAGCGGCTGCTGACATCAGGGCAAATGTAAATCAGCAGCTGATAATGGCAGGACTCTGCGGTGAAATCTCAGGCAGTCCGGCACTGTAAACGACAGAAAAATTTGGATGTCACACCGCTGCACATACTATTCTGAAGGGAGCGAAAAATGACAGAAATAATCGGTATACGTTTTAAAAAGGGTGGAAAGGTATATTACTTTTCACCAAAGGGAAATAAATTCGTTCTGGGCGATAAAGCCATTGTTGAAACGGCAAGAGGAGTTGAGTGCGGAGATGTTGTTATAGCAAATAAAAAAATTGATGACTCCGAGGTTGTAGCACCGCTTAAACCAGTAATTAGAAAAGCGAATGAAAAGGATCTGGCAGTAGTTGAAAAAAACCGTCAGAAGGAAAAGGACGCTTTCAGGATATGCGAGGAAAAAATTGCATTTAGAAAGCTCAGGATGAATCTTATAGATGTTGAATGCACATTTGACAATAACAAGATACTTTTTTATTTTACAGCGGAAAATCGTGTTGATTTCCGTGAGCTTGTAAAGGATCTTGCTGCTGTTTTCAAGACAAGAATTGAATTAAGACAGATAGGTGTAAGAGACGAGGCAAAGATACTCGGCGGACTTGGAATATGCGGAAGGGAATTCTGCTGTAAGGGATATATGGGAGATTTCCAGCCGGTTTCAATAAAAATGGCAAAGGAACAGGGGCTGTCGCTGAATCCTACAAAGATATCCGGTACCTGCGGAAGGCTTATGTGCTGTTTGAAGAATGAACAGGCGGCATATGAGGAGCTTCTGAAAATAACGCCAAAGGTCGGAGCACTTGTAAAAACTCCGGAGTGCAGGGGATATGTTGAGGAAGTAAATCTTATAACCGGAAAGCTGAAGATAAAGCCGGAAAAGGGAGATGTTCCGGTTTATGCAAAGCGTGACGAAGTAAAGGTGATAAAGGATTCGGAAATAAGACTTAATCGTGAGGAGATTAAGGCGCTGAAAGGACTTGAGGATAAATAATTTGCGAACTGAGGACACTATTTTAAATAGCGTCCTCTTTTTATATATGTGCATCTGTACATTTTCTCTCTTTTATTATATCGCCGCTTCCTGTTATCCAGGACATTGCGAGGTAGATTATTCCCCCGGCAAATACCGCTACCGGAAGTGCTGCCCTGCATTCCTGCGGCATCAGACCATATACAATTTTTGCAGTTATGCCGCAGAACGCTCCTGAAATTACAGGCGGTATAAGTACGGAAAATATTTTTATCTTGATTTTGGTGTGTCTGCGGTAAAATACAACGGATAGTATAAATATTACGAAATAGCATAAAAGTGTTGATATTGCTGCTCCAGATACATTTATTTCCGGTATGGGTATAAGAAGCATATTTCCGGCAAGCTTGACTGCAACGCCTGCACACATCAGCTTTACCGGCAGGTCAGCTCTGCCTGTTGCCTGAAACATGCTGAAAAGCGGAAATGAAAGGGCGAGAAATATGACGCCAATTCCTAAAAACTCCATGCTTTTGGCGGAAACTATACATTCGGCAGCTCTGTCCGGATAGAGGAACGTAAGTATTTCCTTTGAAAGAAGGGTGATACCGATGCCTGATGGTACAGCAATGAAAGCTGTTGCCCTGAGGACGCTGTGTGAAAGCCGTTCAGATGCCTGTCTGTTGTTTTTTGCCCATGCCTGTGCGAGATTGGGGAGAATGCCCTTTCCGAACATATTGGTGACTGACGGAACGAGATTGAAAACCGTAACAGCAAGTCCTGTGAAAGAGCCATAAATAAATTCTGATATCTCAATATGCGATATGCTTTCAAGACCAAAGTACTGCCGGAAATAATCAGGACATTTCAGCGCCGCCTTGTCCAGACATCTTATTATTGTTGCAAGGTCTATAAGAGAGGTCAGATTGGTTACTATTGAGCCTAATGCAACTGGTATAAGCACTGAAAAAAGTGACCTGATTATTTTTTTCGCACTCTCCTCTCTGCCGGACATGGCAAGCGGAGAATCCTTTTCAATGCCTGCCCCTCTTATCCACAGAAACAACGTTCCTGCGGCTGTTGAAAGGCTTATTCCCATAACTGCGGCAGCGGCAGCAGCTGCTGTTATGTCCGTATCAGGCGGCAGGTACTGCATTACGACATTTTCATTTTTAAGTACCCATGAGCAGAGTGAAAGTCCGGCGGCGAGCCTTACGACAGCTTCTGTTACCTGAGAGAGGGCTGTCGGATACATGTTGCGCATGCCCTCCCAGCAGCCTCTGTATACAGCCGTTATACAGCCGAAAAACACCGATGGCGCTATCATCATGATTGAAAGCCATGCTTTGGGACAGGCAGCTATTTTTCCGGCAAAGGGAATGGCTGAAAGTGCAACAAAAAGTGTTCCTGCAATGCCGATGGCAGAAAACAGGGCAAGGGAAATCCGGCGTATTTTTATGGCGTTGCGATAGTTGCCGAATGCGCAGTTTTCTGCGGTAAGCTTGGCAATTGCGGTTGTAAGTCCGGTCGCAGTTACTGCGTAAACCGGCAGGAAAAGTCCGTATGCACAGCTGAAATAGCTCATTCCTGTTCCGCCGAGCATATTTGTAAGCGGTATTTTAAAAAGCGCACCAATAGTTTTAGCTATAATGGCTGAAGCAATAAGTATTACTGAACCTTTAAGAAAGCTTTGATTTTTCAAGCGTTATGCTCCTTTCCTGATTGTGCTATAGGTCAAATGCACTGACTGAATACAGCGATATATGCCGGAAAACAGGCTTCTTATCGTATTGTTGCTATAATTTATTATTTAATATTTGGTGAAATTGCATAATGATTTTGAAAATTACTGTAAATAATATTGCTACATTCATTGATATGTGTTATAATTATATGCGGTTATATTTTTTGTTATGAAAGGCGCTGCATTAAAAATGAATTATAAATTTTCTGAAAAGGTTTCAAAACTTCAGGCATCAGCTATCAGAGAAATTCTCAAGTTCACTGCTGACCCGGAGGTTATCTCGTTTGCAGCCGGAAATCCGGCACCGGAAGCATTCCCGACAGAAGAGGTCGGAAGAATATCTGCTGATATTCTGAAGAATGACCCTGTGCTGGCTTTGCAGTATAATATCTCGGAGGGATATACTCCGCTAAGAGATGTTCTGAAAGAAAGAATGACGAAGAAGAACTGCTTTAATGCTGACAATGATGATCTTCTTGTTACTTCCGGTGCTCAGCAGGCGATCGAGCTTGCTTGCAAGGTTCTCTGCAATGAGGGGGATGTTCTTATTGCGGAATCTCCAAGCTTTATAGGTTCGCTTAACGCTTTCCGTTCATACAATGTAAGACTTGAGGGAGTTGAACAGGAAGAGGGCGGCATGAAGCTTGACGTTCTTGAAAATATCCTGAAAAGCTCCGACGGTCAGAAGGTAATTTACGTTATCCCTAACTTCCAGAATCCTACAGGCTCAACTATGTCCTTTGAAAAGAGAAAGGGTATATACGAGCTTGCATGTAAGTATGACGGCATAATTATCGAGGACAACCCTTATGGAGACCTGAGATTTGCCGGAGAGGATGTTGATTCGATCAAGAGTCTGGATACAGAGGGCAGAGTTATATATGTCGGAAGCTTCTCCAAGATTCTTGCACCGGGACTTCGTGTCGGCTATGCGTGTGTTCCTAAGAATATATTCCAGAAGATGGTTGTATGTAAGCAGGTATCGGATGTTCATACAAGTATCTGGCCGCAGCTTATATGTCAGAGATTCCTTACAGAGTGTGATCTTGACAGGCATTTTGAAAATCTTCGTGGAATTTATAAGAGAAAATGCAGTCTTATGCTTGAAAATATGGACAAGTATTTCTCAGAAAAGGTCACATATACACGTCCGGAGGGCGGACTGTTTATATGGGCAACTCTTCCGGAGGGAAGCGACATGATGGGTTTCTGCACAAAGGCTGTAAAGGATTACAAGATAGCTGTGGTACCGGGAACTGCGTTTATGATAAACGAAAGCGACAATACAAATTCATTCCGTCTTAACTTCTCGACTCCGCCGGATGAGCAGATAGTAAAGGGAATAGAGATTCTGGGCGGCATGACAAAGGATATGCTTGACTGATAACTGCAAAGCAGGAAAAGCCGTACTGGGCTTACTAAAAAATACAAATCCGCATAAATCAAGCGGTGAAAGGAAAAATAAAAATGGCAAGAAAACGTTCTGTACTTGACAGATACACGACATCACAGAAATATATAGTTTCAAGAGGAAAGGCGCTGACTTTTCCAGCTGCTCCTTTTAAGCAGGAGATCAAGCCTAATCAGGTTTACGGCGCTGTTATAGACATGCCTATGACTCCGACAGTTCTGGCTTCGCTCGTATGCTTTATAAACGGTTCAGCAAACATTTACTTTAATCTCGGCGGAGAGTATGTAAATGCTGCGGCACGTTACAGAGGTGTTGCACAGGCTTCATTTGACTTTGTAAGAATTGCGTCAGAATGTCTTGACTGCTGCAAAAAGACTACAAAATTTGATATGCCTGTTGCTGGAAAGAATTATATTTACCTCCTTACAAAAAACGGAGTATATATGACAGAGCTTTCTCCTAACGCAATTGCAAAAGAGGACGAATCTAAGAGGAAGCTTTTCAATATGTACCAGAGAGTTATGTCTCAGCTCAGAATTGCGCAGATGAAGGATCAGGCGTCAGGCGTCAGCAGCGGAAACGTTAACGAATAAACGAAGTTCTTTAAATGGCGGAATATAGGGAAAAAGCGATATTAACAGAAATTTGTGCGGAAATCAGTGATATTTCAATCATTTTTACAAACTTGCAGAAAACTATTGCTTTTTTCCTGATTTTAATGTAGTATATAGAATGTCAGAAAACAGGGTGATTTTATGGTAGAATTTCAGCGCAGGGAGCATTACGATATAAATGATCTGCGCAGGATTATGGAAATCCTCAGAAGTCCGGAGGGCTGTCCATGGGACATGGAGCAGACTCACAAATCTATAAGAAATGACTTTATAGAAGAAGTGTATGAAGCTATAGAGGCTATTGACCTTGACGATACTGAGCTTATGAGGGAAGAACTTGGAGATGTTCTGCTCCAGGTAGTATTTCACTGCCGCATTGAAGAGGAAAATAAAAATTTTTGCTTTGATGATATATGTGATGAGCTTTGCAAAAAGCTTATTGTAAGACACCCGCATGTTTTCGGAGATGTGACCGTTTCGGACACTGGCGAGGTGCTGAAAAACTGGGACGCTATAAAAAAGCAGACCAAGGGTCAGGAAAGCTATACGGAAACGCTGACGGCTGTTTCAAAGTCGCTTCCTGCACTCATGAGGGCACAGAAGGTCGGCAAAAGAGCTATGCGTGCAGGGATGGATTTCAGGAATGTGAATGAAGCCTTTGAATGTGTAAAGTCAGAAGCCGCTGAGCTTGAGGATGCTATAGCTTCGGGTGAAAAGGAAAGAATTTTCGAGGAATTCGGAGATCTGCTCTTTTCGTGCGTTAATACTGCAAGACATCTTGGCATTGACGCTGAGGAGGCTATGACCGCTGCGACCGAAAAATTCATCGGAAGATTTGCGGAGACAGAGGATCTTGTCAGGCTTGACGGGGCTGATATGAAAGCTCTTGATATAGATCAACTTGATGTTTACTGGAATAAGGTAAAAAATCAGGCTAATAAATAATGCTCAAAAGAATATTGGAGGTATAAAATAATGACTAAGGCAGAATTAGTAAATCAGATTGCAGAAAAAAGCGAATTAACAAAAAAGGATGCTGAGAAGGCATTTTCAGCTGTTGTTTCAGCAATTACAGAAGCTCTTGTAAACGGCGATAAGGTTCAGATTGTTGGTTTTGGTACATTTGAGGTTCGTGACCGTAAGGAAAAGCAGTCAAAGAATCCTCAGACTGGCGAAACTATCACTGTTCCTGCAAAGAAAGCTCCTGCATTCAAGGCAGGTAAGGCTCTCAAGGACGCTGTAAACGCTTAATTTAAGTTTTGATAAATTAGAACCTGTCTTCACAAGCGTATGTGCACGTCTTTCCAGCAATTTTTTACGCATACTGCGTTAAAAATGCTTGCCATACACAAGTATGCCTGTGCATTTTTGCCTTGTCTGCGTAAAAATTGTGCTTGGAAATCCGCACAAATATCTTGTGAAGACGGGTTCTTAACGGCAGGGGTTTGAATATCTCTGCCGTTTTGTTTTTTATTTGATTAACAGAAAGGAAAATTACCATGCGACTTGATAAATATCTGAAAATAACACGTCTTATAAAGCGCAGAACAATTGCAAATGAAGCCTGTGATGCCGGAAGAGTTGTTGTCAACGGTAAAATCGCAAGGGCATCGTATGACGTTAAGGTCGGGGACGTAATTGAAATAAACATGGGTGCACGTCCGCTGAAGGTAAAGGTTACAAATGTTACTGAGCATGCAACAAAAGAAACCGCTGCGGATAATTACGTTGTAGTTTCATAGTTCTGTCATTTAGTAAGTCAGTTTGTTAAAAGTGGCGGTCAACTGAGGTTGACCGCCACTTTTTGTGAAGACAGGTTCTAAGTTATTTCTCGTTTTTATCGCTCTTTTTGGTCGATGAGCGTACTGCTCTTTTTCTTTCAGGTTTTGGCCCAGATTCCTTTTTTGCTCTCGCCTTAACCTTGGCAGCAGCTTTCTTTTCAGCCTTTTTATATGCTTCTTCAAAGAAGTATCTCTGAGCGTCAAGCGGCTTTTCCTCATTGTGAGCCTTTACATATGTTCCGTCAGGAAGTTGCTTTCTTGCCTTTACATTGTCCGCAAGCAGGGTTTCAAACATTGCCCATATGCGCTGCTTTATGCGCTCGTTATAGATAGGCGCTGCAACCTCTATACGCCTTACAGTGTTTCTGGTCATAAAGTCAGCAGAGCTTATATATATTCTGCTTCTTGATTTTGTACCGAAAATGTAGATACGGCTGTGTTCAAGATATCTTCCGACAATGCTTCTAACAGTTATATTCTCGGTTTCTCCCTCAATTCCGGCAATAAGAGTGTTTATTCCTCTTATAACCATATCAATTTTAACACCTGCTTTTGATGCTTCAACAAGCTTATCCATTATAACCTTATCACATAGCGAATTGATTTTTATGCCAATGTAGGCATCCTCACCCTTTTCAGCATGATCAATCTCATCATCTATCATTTCAAGCACACGATTTTGCAGGCAAAGCGGAGCTATAAGAAGATGCTCGGAATGCTCTATAAGGCGTTTTTCAGCCAGAGCGTCAAATAGCTGCTGAGCCTCCTCGCCGATTTCCTGATTTGCTGTCATAAGTGAAAGGTCGGTGTAGAGCGTTGACGTTTTTTCATTGTAATTTCCGGTTCCGATCTGTGAAATGTACTCTGTCCTGTTTCCTATGCTGCGTGTTATGAGCAGAAGCTTTGAGTGCACTTTAAGCTCCATAGGACCGTACATTATGCGGCAGCCTGAATCCTGGAGACGTCTTGACCAGCCTATGTTGTTTTCCTCGTCAAATCTTGCACGAAGCTCAACAAGGACAGTTACTTCCTTTCCGTTTTCAGCAGCATCGCACAGGGCTTCAATTATCTGGCTGTTTTTTGCAAGTCTGTAGAGGGTTATTTTGATTTCAGTTACTTTCGGGTCATTTGCAGCCTCGTTTAAAAGCTGTATAAATGGTTTTATAGACTCATACGGATAGCTCAGGAGTATGTCATGTCTTTTTATCTGTGATATCATAGCCATGCTGTCAGCTATGCTTGCGGATTTCTGCGGAGTGAGCTTGTCAAATTTCAGCTTCGGATCGTCGAGCATATCTCTGACTGCTCCGATGAATGAAAGGTCAAGGGGGGTTTTCAGATAGAATATGTGGTTTTCATTCAGGTCAAGCTTTTTGCACAAAAACTGGAGTGCCGGATGACTAAAGGTTTCCGAAAGCTGCATTCTTACAGGATGTAGTTTTTTTCTTTTTTTGCAAAGCTCCTCCATTGCCTCACGAAAGTCAAAGTCCTGGTCATAAAGTCCTTCTTCGACCGTTATATCAGCGTTTCTTGTGATTCTGAAAAGTGTTTTGTCAATGACCTTGTAATTTTTAAATATTGTCGGAGCAAAATGCAGAATAAGATCCTCTGCGAGTATAAACCTGTTTCCTCCTGAAAGGCGTATAACCCTGCTGAACTGTCCGCTTGCAGGTATTATTCCCAGTCTTACGCTGGATTTTGACTGGAGCTGAACAACGCAGTAAATTTCCTTGTTTTTAAGGAACGGAAACGGATTTTTTTTGTCAACAATAAGAGGGAATACAAGAGGTTTTATTTCCTTTTTGAAGTATTCCTGAAGATATTGCTGTTCCTCAATTGTTGCCGAGCGGAAATTTACCTGTTCAACGCCATACTCCATAAGCTCAAGCATTATGTTCTTATAGGCGATATCCTTCATAGGTTCAAGCTCATTGACCTTGTAAAATATAGCGTCAAGCTGCTCTGCGGCAGTCATTCCGGACTTGTTGTCCTTTTTTTTAGGCTTGACCAGCATCTGATCATAAAGAGAGCCTACTCTTACCATAAAAAACTCATCAAGATTACTCTGAAAAATTCCGGCAAAATTCAGCCTTTCAAGAAGCGGTACGCCGGGATCCTGAGCTTCTTCAAGAACTCTTTCGTTAAATTTTAGCCAGGATAATTCTCTGTTTTCATATATAGTGTATTCAGACATTACTGTTTCCTCCGTTATTTCGTTTATAAAAAGACAGTATCAATTCTATATAATATACATTATATATCAATAAATGCATCAAGTCAAGAAAATTGCTATATTTTTGTGTTAATTGTATGTAAAATTTATATAAAGTGTACATGTGAAACTAATAAAAAAGAAAATAAAGCATAAAATAACAGAGATGCCTTGCAGATGAAAGCATCTCTGTTTGCCTGTATAGTTCAGGATAACGTGTGGTTAGTGGTTACCATTACAAATCTTAATTATTATAGGACATTCGTTCCGGTTTCCTTTTCAATTTCAAGAGCAGTGTTTATTACTGACATTTCGGAAATAATATTTACATTATAAAACAGATCCGCAATAGCCTGGATTATTGTTCTGGTAATGTAGGCGATAGACAGAAGTGCGGCAGCCGATATGATTATAATTAAAACTGGTATAAAGTAATCTGAACTTGCAATGAGCATAATTATTCCGACTACAACTGCAACAAATGCTAATATTACATGTACTATCCAGAACGATTTTGCATATCTTGTTAAAATCCTTGTTGTTCCCGGCGGAATTTTTGCATTTGCAATTTTTCCTGAATACTGACTTGCTGAAATGTTGCTTGTCTTATTTTCCATCTTGAGTTACCTCCAAAAATTAAATTGAAAACAGGATTTATGACTAAAATTATAGGTCACATTGCCCTATTTACAATTTTAATTATAGGTCAAATAGACCTATTTGTCAATATGTCATTATGCAATAATTATTATATGTAATTTTGTTAAAGGAGCATAAATGGCATGAACAGAATAAAGGAAATGCGCAGAGAGCGTGGTCTGACACAGCTTCAGGTTCAGATGAAAACAGGCATAGACCAGAGCGATTATTCAAAAATAGAAAGAGAGGTCAGATATCCGACTCTTGAACAAATAACTGCGCTTGCATGTCTTTTTGGTACGAGCATAGATTATCTTGCAGGACTGACTGACGAGAAGAATCCTTATCCTCCTGTCAGAAGGGAAGCAGAAAATAAATAAAAAAATAACCCGGAATCCTGTGATTCCGGGAATTTCAATTAAAATAAGAGAAAATAAATATGTGTAGAACAAAAGAAAGGAGACAACAAAACGAGTGTAAAATAATTCATGAATTATTTAACACTATGGATATTATACACTAAAATTCCCTTATCGTCAATAAAAAAACCCGTTTTTTTTGAATTTTAATTGTTTTTTGTATTTTTCACCAATATTTCGGTCTAAAGATTATACAATTTTAATGGCTTATAGGTCGAATTAATCAAAATCCTGTAAAAAAATATGTCATATTGCATAATAAAATCGAAATAAGATTCTGCAAAATGCCATATAAAGGTGATTTATTGCCGCTGGACGCTGTTTAACATCTTTTTTATGAGTATTTTGACGAAAAAGTACTTTACAAAGCCACAAATTTATGTTATTATTATACAGCAAGGTTATGTGAAGTTACATAACCGTTAAATATTTTAATGATAAACCAGGAGGACTATTACCAATGGCAAGAAAAATGAAAACCATGGACGGTAATAACGCTGCTGCATGGGTATCATACCCATTTACAGAAGTAGCCGCTATTTATCCTATTACACCTTCATCACCAATGGCTGAGGTTACCGACCAGTGGGCAGCAAAAGATAAGAAAAACCTGTTCGGTCAGCCTGTTCAGGTTGTTGAAATGCAGTCTGAAGCCGGTGCGGCTGGCGCAGTTCACGGCTCTCTTTCAGCTGGTGCGCTGACAACAACATATACAGCATCACAGGGTCTTCTTCTTATGATTCCTAACATGTATAAGATTGCCGGAGAGCTGCTTCCGTCAGTTATTCATGTTTCAGCACGATGCGTTTCATCACATGCACTGAACATTTTCGGCGACCATTCAGATATCTATGCATGCCGTCAGACAGGCTATGCGATGCTCTGTTCATCAAGCCCGCAGGAAATCATGGATCTTGGCGCTGTTGCACATCTTTCAACAATAAAGGGAAGAGTTCCTTTCATTCATTTCTTTGACGGATTCAGAACATCTCATGAAATTCAGAAGATTGAAACATGGGACGAGGAAGACCTCAGAGACATGCTAGACATGGATGCAGTTCAGAAATTCCGTGATATGGCTCTGAATCCTGAGCATCCTGTATTAAAGGGAACAGCACAGAATCCTGATATCTTCTTCCAGGCAAGAGAAGCCTGCAACTCATACTATGATGCTATGCCTGCTATCGTTGAGGACTACATGAACAAGGTCAACGCAAAGCTCGGCACAGATTACAAGCTATTCAACTACTACGGCGCTGCTGATGCAGAACACGTTATAGTTGCAATGGGTTCAGTAAATGACACAATCGAGGAAACAATTGACTACCTGAATGCAAACGGCGGCAAGTACGGTCTTGTTAAGGTAAGACTTTACAGACCTTTCGTAGCAGAAAAGCTTGTTGAGACTATTCCTGACAGCGTAAAGAGAATTTCTGTTCTTGACAGAACAAAGGAACCTGGTTCACTCGGCGAGCCTCTTTATCTTGACGTTGTTGCAGCGCTCAAGGGCACAAAGTTCAATGATGTTCCTGTATTCACAGGCAGATACGGTCTTGGTTCAAAGGATACAACTCCTGAACAGATCATTGCCGTATTCAAGAATACAGAAAAGCCAAGATTTACAATCGGCATCAAGGACGACGTTACAAATCTTTCACTTGACTGCAAAGAAAGCCCTGACACAGCTCCGGCAGGCACAACAGCTTGTAAGTTCTGGGGTCTTGGTTCAGACGGTACAGTCGGCGCAAACAAGAACTCAATCAAGATCATCGGCGACCATACTGATCTCTACGCTCAGGCATACTTCGCTTATGACTCAAAGAAATCAGGCGGTGTAACAATTTCACATCTCCGTTTCGGCAAGACTCCGATCAAGTCAACATACCTCATCAACAAGGCTGACTTCGTTGCCTGTCACAACCAGAGCTATATCGACAAGTATGATATGGTTTCAGACATCAAGCCGGGCGGAACATTCCTTCTCAATACAATCTGGGATATGGAAGGTCTTGAAAAGCACCTCCCTGGTCAGGTAAAGAGATATCTTGCAAAAAATAATATCAATTTCTATACAATCAATGGCGTTAAGCTTGGTGAAGAAACAGGAATGGGTACAAGAATCAACACAATTCTCCAGTCTGCATTCTTCAAGCTTGCAAACATCATTCCTTTCGAGGACGCTGTAGGCTACATGAAGGCTGCCGCTGAGGCTTCATACAGCAAGAAGGGACAGGACATTGTTGAAAAGAACTGGAAAGCTATTGACGCAGGTCACCAGAATATCGTAAAGATTGACATTCCTGCATCATGGGCTGACGCTGCTGACACACAGATGGGCATGGCTCACGTTACAAGCGACAACAAGGTTCTTGAAAACTATGTAAACAATATTCAAATCCCTTGCAACGCACAGAATGGTGATTCACTCCCTGTTTCAACATTCAAGGACATGGCTGACGGTACATTCCCACAGGGTTCAGCTGCTTTTGAAAAGAGAGGCATTGCTGTAAAGGTTCCTGAATGGCTTCCTGAAAATTGTATTCAGTGTAACCAGTGTGCTTATGTATGCCCGCATGCTGTTATCAGACCTGTTGCACTTTCAGAAGATGAGGCTGCAAATGCACCTGAGGGCATGAAGATGGCTGACTTTAAACCTGCTATGGGCGGAATGAAGTTTGCTATGACAGTTTCAGCTCTTGACTGTACAGGCTGCGGCTCATGCGCTAACGTTTGCCCGGCTAAGACAAAGGCTCTTGTTATGCAGCCGCTTGAATCACAGCTCGGCGAACAGGACAAGTTTGCTTATGGTCTTACAATAGACGAAAAGCCTGAGGTTGCTGCTAAGTTCAAGGCAACAACTGTTAAGGGTTCACAGTTCAGACAGCCAATGCTTGAATTCTCGGGCGCATGCGCAGGCTGCGGTGAAACACCTTATGCAAAGCTTATCACTCAGCTCTTCGGCGACAGAATGTACATTGCAAATGCTACAGGCTGTTCTTCAATCTGGGGTGGCTCTGCACCTTCAACTCCTTACACATTCAACAAGGAAGGCAAGGGTCCGGCATGGTCTAACTCACTGTTTGAGGATAACGCTGAATTCGGTTACGGTATGTTCTTAGGTCAGAAAACTCTCAGAAACAGAGTTATCGCTAAGGTTAAGGCGCTCGGCGAAACAGCTGAGAATGCTGATGTCAAGGCAGCGATTGCTGAGTATCTTGATACAGTAGAGGACGGAAATGCTAATACACCTGCTACAGAAAAGCTTATTGCAGCTCTTGAAGCATGCGGATGTGATGCAGCTAAGGAAATCCTTGCTTCCAAGGACTACCTCAGAAAGAAGTCACAGTGGATCTTCGGCGGTGACGGTTGGGCTTATGATATCGGTTTCGGCGGTCTTGACCACGTTATTGCTTCCGGTCAGGATGTAAACATTTTCGTATTTGATACTGAGGTTTACTCAAATACAGGCGGTCAGTCATCAAAGTCAACTCCTACAGGCGCTATTGCACAGTTTGCAGCAGCTGGTAAGGAAGTTAAGAAGAAGGATCTGGCTGGTATCGCAATGAGCTATGGCTACGTTTATGTTGCACATATTGCTATGGGCGCTGACTACAACCAGTGTATCAAGGCTATTGCAGAGGCTGAGGCTTATCATGGTCCGTCTATCATCATCGGTTATGCTCCATGTATTAACCATGGTATCAAGACTGGTATGGGTACTGCTATGGCAGAAGAAAAGAAGGCTGTTCAGGCTGGTTACTGGCACCTTTACAGATACAACCCAACTCTCAAGGCAGAGGGCAAGAACCCATTCATCATGGATTCAAAGGCTCCTAATACTGATGAGTATAAGAACTTCCTCATGGGTGAGGTTCGTTACAATGCGCTTGCACGTCAGAACCCTGAGAGAGCAGAGAAGCTCTTTGATAAGGCTCTTGCAAATGCTAAGGATAGATATGATTATCTGACAAGACTTTCAAAGCTTTACGGTGAAGCTTAATTATAAGTAATACAAATACTGTCGCAGGACAATGCGGGAGGAAAAAAATGCGGCTTTTTTGAGCCGCATTTTTTGTTTGGGGTAGAATTTTAGGGGAAGTATTGAAAAAGTATTAGTTTGGCAGGTTAATAAGCAAAATTCAATCCGCCGAATGGCGAAGTTAAAGTTTCGCCAGCCTTTTCAAAGGCTGTGGGTATCCAAAGGGCAAAGCCCTTGGTCTTCCTCCGCAGAGGGCGAAATGCTTCAGCTTTTAGGGCGTATTTACAAGGGGTGAATTGCAGAACAGTCCGGTGGACTGTTCTGCAAGAGGGGACGCTTTACAAGAAAAAGCGTCCCCTTTAATTTTTATTGTACATTCAATTAATCTGCCAATTTACATTGGCACGCATTTGATCAGTGCAAACATTTTTTATTACTGAAATACAGCGTTTCCTATTTCCTTAAATGACACAGCGTCAACTGATATGAATTTCTCTTCTGAAAGAACATAAAGGAAACCGTCAATATATACAGCTCGTTTGTATTCTTTTGTATAGTCATAATCCGAGGATGAGTTTGAAACGCTTCCCAGATAGACAAATTCGTTATTCACGAATGAATAGAATTCAAATGAGAATGTCTGGACATAAGAGCTGTCATATTCGTCATAAATATCATTATATTTTTCCTTTATAACAGGGAATCCTATTATATTTCTCTCAGGGTCAATATAAAGCGCCTTTCTTTCATATAAAGCTTCAGAATAAACATAATCGCTGTCGGTGGAGTTTACTGTAATGGAAACTGTGTTCACTTCACGCAGATCGTCAGGATTGCTGTTGTCGAACATTGTTAGTTTTACTCCCGTTTCCCAGCCACTCTGTTCGTCAGCTTCTGCGCCAAAGCCTAAAAGAAGTCCGTCCGACCAATTCTGCATATATGAGCTGTAGCCGCTTATCTTGAATTCGTCCAGTATTGCCGGAGCTGTAGGATTGCTTAAATCAATTGCATAAAGCGGATCAGTTTGTTGGAATGTGACAACATATGCTTTATCACCATTAAAATTTACAGATTTTATTCTTTCGTTTAAACCAAAATCACTGATGCTTCCAACCATTTTCATATCCATGTCAAGCACATACACGCTGTTTTTAATTGATACCAGCGAGTTGGAGGCTGTACTTTCGTTATATGATTCCTCCCATGTGTCTTCCGTCGTTGCTATTCTGAAATAGCCGTTATATTCGCTCATGGAAAACTGGTCGTTGACATAGCCGTTTACCTTTCCTGATGCCTGTGCAGTGATATTTCCGCCACTTATTGCAAAACGTGTTATTTCGGAACTGTCATATCCGGAAACTGTATAGAAGTTCTGCTGTGAGCAGTAGATTGTATTTGTATATCCGGCTATTGATTTGGCATCAACAGGCTGGCATGGATTCTGGCTGTTTAGATCGAATCCGGAAATATTCGTGTATGCAACATAATCGTAAATATCTTTTATGCCACATGAAGGAAGCATAATATCATCCGGTTCAATATAACATGCTTCATCGCCGACATGATACTGAGGAATATACTTTTCAACTTCATCTTCCTTAAAATTACTCCCAATGTATTTTTCATCATTTGAAATAAGGTAAAGATAGCCGTCATCTGTCAGCCTGACATCGTTATAACTGCCCTCCTGAATGTAGTATCCAACAAGACTGAGCTGATTTGCCGTATCAAGAATAGCCACATAGGTGTCAGCATTCTGACCATACCAGCAGTCGTATGAAGAATAATTTCCGTTATCAGGATTATAATAGCTGCATATCAGGATTAGTTTACCATTATAAAGGTACATGTCCTCAACTGAACCACCAACATCCTGACCTATCAGAGGAGAAATGTCAGTTTTGTATGAGTTTACAAATTTTCCGCTATCTACTTGTGCAGAATATATTTTATCCGAGACTGAGTAGTAAATGTTGTTTCCGTCAGTTTTTACAATATCCGCTTCGAGAATACCGCTTTCCTGGCTATAGGTGTCAGAATAATCCTTTTGATTTTCCTGACTGTTTTCTGTAAACTGACTTGAACCGGTCTCTGGCATAGAATCTGAGTCACCAGTCGCCATGTCATCAACTACATATTCAATGTTGTCAAAACCTGTATTATTTTTTTGGTTTCTGCCAAATAATCCGGAAAAGCTGTTTTTGAACTTGTTAATGGTGCTTGCAGTGAGGAAGTATCTATACACATCACTGTATTGGGCAGCCGGTTTCATTAGCTGTACAGTATCTTCGGAAAAGTCTTTTTTGTCAGAGAAACTGCTTTTTTCGTATATGGCGGGTCTGACAAAATAAATTGACGTTCCGAAAATCAGCACAATTGCTGCGGCAGCAGACACAATACGGAGGATTTTGCTTTTGCGTATTTTCTTTCTGCTTGTTGCTGCCTTTTTATCGTCAAGCATTTTTCTGATATTTTTCGGTTCAAGCTGTTCCGGAACTTTTTCAGCTTCGAGCATCTTTTTTACATTTTCATCATTGTAGTTTTCACTCATAACAGATTCTCCTTTCATTCACAAAGCTTTAAGCGCAGCTGAGATTTTACTCTTGAAAGCTTTGAACGAACCGCAGATGCTTTCATACCGCTTATCTGTGCAATTTCCATGCTTTTATATCCGCCGAGGACGGAAAGCGAGAGAATAGCCCTCGACTGGTCGTCAAGGCTTTCCAGCGCCTCCTTCAATTCAGAACTGCTGAAATTAAAATCGTCTGTATAGACTGTTTCGTCTTGCTGGGAATTGCTTTTCATATATTCCTTCTGGCGTTTTTTGATCTTTGTAAAGAGTATTTTCATGATCCATGCCCTGAATGCCTGTGCATCCTTGAGTTTCCCTATCGTTTCAAAGGCATCTGCAACTGCGTCACTGACTGCGTCTGCTGCGTCATGGCTGCTTCTGAGATTATAAAGCGCTGTGTGGTACATTTCCTTGTACACCATGGAATAAAGCCTGGAAAAAGCTTCTGTATCGCCCTTTCGGGCAAGCTCTGCATCGGTTTTAAAATCATTCATGTTTATGCCCCCTTTAATCCTGATACGTTATCACAGAAAGTTTTCTGAAATAATACTATTGAACCGATTCATAATATTAGTGTCTGAAATATATAAAAGTGCTGCATGGTCTTTATATATTTGTGAAATATCACAAAAAATGTGTATTATATTAGTACATATTATGCAGCTTTACAATAGAATAAGAGTGTGGTATAATATAGTTAAGGCAACAACACAGAATCAGCGGCTGAAATCTTTGCTGCACATCTGTATAACAATGATTACATAATATTGCCTTAAAAAAGAAAGGCGGTTTTAATTATGCCGACACCTCACAATAATGCTGAAAAAGGCGCTGTTGCAAAAACAGTTCTTATGCCAGGAGATCCGCTGAGAGCGGAATTTATTGCAAAAACATACCTTGAAAATGTCGTATGCTACAATAAGGTAAGAGGAATGCTGGGATTCACCGGAAAGTATAAGGGAAAGGAAATTTCCGTTCAGGGAAGCGGAATGGGAATGCCGTCCATTGGAATTTATTCCTATGAGCTGTTTACTGAGTATGACGTAAGCAATATCATAAGAGTCGGAACAGCTGGAGCAATTGCCGATTTTGTCGGGTTGCGTGACGTTGTTATTGCGGCCGGGGCGTGTACAAACTCAAATTACGCTTCGCAGTACAATCTTCCCGGAACATATGCCCCGATTGCTTCGTATGAGCTTCTGAGCAGTGCTGTTGAAGCTGCAAAGAAAAAGAATGCGGTATATCATGTTGGTAATGTTCTGTCAAGCGATACTTTTTATGATGACAGCGGTTCACTTTCACAGTGGCAGAAGATGAATGTACTGGGAGTTGAAATGGAGTCAGCGGCACTTTATATGAATGCTGCCAGACTTAACAAGAAAGCGCTTTGCATACTGACAATCTCAGACTGTCCGTTAAAGGGACTTTCAACCACTGCTGAGGAACGCCAGACAACCTTTACAGACATGATGGAAATAGCTCTTGATGCAGCGGTAATATAGCAAAAGCCCTGATCCCTCAAAGGAGATCAGGGCTTTTTAGCGTTAATCTGAATTATTCTGCTGCCTGAGGACCAAGCTTGTCATATGAAACCATCATAGCAACGTAGTTCATAATAATTGAGCTGTCAGAAGTATCAATGGTATTGTCATATACACAGTCTGCATTTGCAAGACCCTGGTCTGAAACAGGATTTTGTTCATTGTTGAGCAGATACATGTTAAGCTTTACAACATCCGATACAGTAACTTCTCCGTCAACGTTTACATCGCCGTACATTGAAGCTTCTACACTGCTGCTTGGCTTTGTAGCGCCTGTAGGGATAACAATGGTTGTTACGGTTGTTGTAGTTGTTGGAGTGCCGGCAGTTGTTGCAACTGTTGTTGTAGGTGTCGGAGGTGTCGGAGAATCTGAGATTTCGCCGTAAATAATTCCGCAGCCCACAGTTGACATGTAGATCTTTCCGAATTCATTCATATCGCCTACGATGAAGTTGCCGTTTCCTGTACCGCCGTAAATATGATCCTTATTGATAAGAACCCATGTTTCACCGCTGTCCTGTGAACGGTAGATACCCTCAGGATCGGAATCCTGCGGCTTTCCGTACATGTAAAGAGTATTTACATCGCCTTCCTTTTCAGGAGCGCCATAGCCGATAGTCTTGCAGTATGAAACATTTTCGAGCTTTGTTGTTGTCTTGCCGTAATCAGTTGAGATATAAGCGCCGTTCCAGCCTGCGCCAAGAACGATTTTACCTTCGCCAAGATAAGCGATTCTGTTTGCAACATCACACTGGTCATATTTGCATACACCTGTTGCTGTAAATGTCTTTCCGTAGTCGGTGCTTATCATAAGCTGGTAGCATGCGTCATCAAATGAAGGCTCTGTCTTTGAAGAATCACTTGACCAGTAAGAGTTGTACTGTGCATTGTATGCATAAACAATATTCGGCTGATCCTTTTCAATAAGCATTCCGGCAACCTTTGAACCCTTTATGCCTGAAGCATTATTCCATGTTCCGCCAAAATCATCTGAATAGGATATCTTTCCGTAGCCATCTGTGTGGAATATTCTGTATGAACCATCCTCAAGCTCTGTAATAGCGCCCAGACCGCCTGAACCGCCTGCATTTGCAAGCGCTGTCCATGTCTTGCCGCCATCCTTTGAATAATAGCCCTTGCCTTCATTTGCTGCATATCTTACCATTATGTCAGGATTCTGAGGACAGTATGCAATAGCTGAGGTTGAACCCATATTAGGAGTGTACTGAATACCGATTTCATTTACATCAGAGTGGATATAGCCGTCATAGTCACCGATTGCTGAATAAGCATTTCCGCCAGGAACGCTTGTCATGTCAAGAGCTACAACTTCCTCAACGCCCTTAGGATCAAAATAGAACTGAATGCCCTTTTCATCCCATACGTTGTCGCATGCAAATACGCCGTTACCTGATGTCATAAGAATCTTGTCTGAATTTCTTGGGTCGATAAGGATACCGCTTCCCCAGTGACAAGCCTTGCCATAAATCCATGCATAACCGTTTGTATCAATAGGCTCTGAGATGAAGTAGCCTGTTCCTTCATACTTGTTTCCACCCATCTGACCAGGAGTAATATCTGTCCAGGTAGCGCCGCCGTCTGTTGATCTGAAGAAATGATCGCCCCAGGCAATACTGGTGTCTGTCCATTCCTCTTCATACCACTGATCTGACCATACGCCGCAGGTTCTTGTCAGAAGCTTGTTAGGATCGTTCTTGTCAACAGAAATCATACCGAATGCATTGCCGTTAGGTGAAATGTCTGTTACAGTCTTTGATGCAACATTGTATTTGTAAGCGCCGCCTGCACTTCCTGAGAAAGCCAGACCTGCAATATAGGTAATAAAGATATTTCCGTTCTTGTCGCTGCTTATTGTTACAGGATAATTTGCAGTCGGGAGATCCTCGCTCAAAACAGTAAATTCATCCTTGTCAACATCCGCAACGTGAATGTTTGCCTGACCTGTAACGCCTGTTCCTACATATACCTTTCCATCCTCGATGTAAATAGTGTCAACGCCGTTCTGGTTTGCGTATGACTGTTCGCCGTCCTTTGTAATTGCCTTAACGGTATGGTCTGTCCAGAATGGCCATTTAATTGTGTAAGGATATTCAACCGCATCCGCATAACCTTCAACAGGATTCCATGTCTTACCGCCGTCAGTTGACTTGATGAGGCATGAACCTCCGGCAGTTACATCGCCGCCGGCATAGATAATGTCCGGATTGTCAGGGTCGATTGCGATAGGCTCACTGCACTCACGTCCATCGCCGTTTCCATGAACCTGGATCATGTCTGTAACGTCAACTCTTGTAAATGTCTTGCCGCCATCTGTGGTCTTGATGATTTCAGTTCTTGCGTCTGAGAAGTAAGCACAGCCGCAGAGGAAATAAACTGTGTTGTCATCAGTCGGGTCAATAGCCATACCGCTGACGCTTAAAAGACCTCTGTCGTTTTCTGTAAGGAAGCCGAAAAGCTGTTCCCACTCGCCTTTGTCATAGTTGTACTTGTAAGCGCCGCCTACGTCTGTACGCAGATACATTTCCTTCTGACCTGTTACGATACCGGAAACAAATCCGCCGCCGCCGATTTCAACAGCACCCCAGTTCATAGTTGCTGTAACATCTCCTGCGGCAAATGCCTGCTGATTGACTGTTATAACAGACGGAGCAGCAGAAACTGTGATTGCCAGGGCAGTGATTATACCCAGTAGCTTCTTTTTGATTTTCATAAACTGACTCTCCTTTTTTAAAATATAATAATTAAATAGAATTTGTATACTCTTACAAACCTTTTTAGATAATTATAGCTTATTTTGAATATAATTTCAAGTGGTTTGAAAAAAATAATGCTAAAATTAATTTGACATTATTTATGTATTATGCTATATTAAAAGGTATATGAAAATAAGAATATATTTTTTGCAGAAATTTAAGGAGAAAGAGAAATGACAAGGAAGGAAAAAATGAAAATTTACCGCAGACGACAGGCGGCTCTTGTAATATGCATCGGAGCGGTGCTTATAATAATTATAATTGCGCTGATAACAATGTTTGTTACAAGGGACAGCAAGCCGATAAAGACTCCTCCGTCATCAGCGGCGTCTGATGCGGCAATTCAGGAGGGCAGTGATGTTCCGGCAGGCGGAAACGACAATGCACAGCAGGATGATTTCCGTTTTGAGGAGAGCGAGATTACGATAAAGGTCGGTGAACGCTATACTGCGAAGCTTTCTGACAATACCGGCTTAAACGAGAGCTACGAATGGGAAAGCTCCAATACGGCAGTTGCTTCAGTTGAAAACGGAACAATAACAGGAATATCCGAGGGTTCATGCGATATAACCGTAAGAACAGTTTCATCTGGTTTAAGCGCAAAGCTCAGAGTTTATGTTGAAGCTGACGGAACTTCCGGAAATCATGAAGTGGTTGAAAAGGATGGTATGACATATATTGACGGTGTTCTTATTGCAAACAAATCATACTCTCTTCCGGCTGACTATGACCCGGGCGTGAGTCAGGAGGCGCTTGACGCTTTCTATGAAATGCAGTCGGATGCAGCGGCAGAGGGACTTGACATATATATTTCCTCGGATTACCGTTCATATTACGATCAGGAAAGAATATACAACAGCTATGTTGAAACGGATGGTCAGGAGCTTGCGGATACATATTCTTCACGTCCTGGCTATTCAGATCACCAGACCGGTCTTGCATTCGACCTTAACAGTATTGACGATTCCTTCGGATATACTCCGGAAAGTGACTGGGTTGCTGCCAATGCGCACAAATACGGCTTTATAATACGTTTTCCGGAGGGCAAGGAAGCATACACCGGATATCAGTATGAGCCATGGCACATAAGATATGTCGGAGTTGAAATGGCTGGAAAGATTTATGAAAGCGGACTTTCACTGGAGGAATATTTCGGAATAACATCAGAATACAGCGACTGATTCAGAATATTCTTGACATGTCTGCTGTTATAAGTTATAATTAGAGTATAATTATATGGGAGATTTGCTATGGACAAAAAACTCAGGCAGCTGGAGGAAGAACAGCGCAGACTGATGGATGAAATAGAAAAGAATAACCGCAGAATAAACAGCAATTATGGTTACAGAGAGCGTGGAAAGGGAAGTCTGCTTGAATTTTTTATCGGGCTTCTGCTTCTTGGCGCAGGTCTTTTCTGGGTTTTCCAGTCTGTCAGGGTGTCGTCATCATGGTGGGGAGGATCCCTTTGCTATTTCGGATGGGGTATGCCGAACGGAACAGTGGTAATACCGCTGCTTATTGGCATAATAATGCTGTTTATGATGAAAAGAAAGATTTTTGGCTGGATCGTGGTGTCAATAGGCGTCCTGATAATCCTGCTGTCAGTAATAAGCAGCGTTAGTCTTTATTTCGTTTCACAGTCGCTTTTCAGCTATATTCTCATGTTCGGGTTTGTGGCTGTTGGTGCGGCACTGGTTTTAAAGTCGTTATTTTCCAAACATTAGGAGGTAAGAACAACATGGGTATTTTCCAGAGAATCAGCGATGTACTGAAATCAAATATCAACGATCTGATCGACAGGGCAGAAGATCCTGAAAAGATGGTAAAACAGATCATTATCGACATGCAGCAGGAGCTGAACAAATCAACTCAGGCACTCGGAAAGGCTGTTTCAAGCGAAAAACTTGCCAAGAAACAGTATGATGACGCTACAAGAAGCGCATCTGAATGGGAAAACAGAGCAAAGACAGCGCTTGCAGCAGGGGATGAAAACCTTGCTAAAAAGGCTCTTGAAAACAAGGTCAAGGCTGATAAGGATGCTGCCGCATACAAGGAAATGTATGATACTATTTCACAGCAGACAGAAACTATCAGAACACAGGTTGAGGTTTTAAAGTCAAAGCTTGAGGAAGCAAAGAGTCGTCAGGCTATGCTTATTGCACGTTCTCAGATGGCTGAAACACAGAAAAATCTTGCTAAATCAACGGGCGGATTTGATGTTTCGAGCGCATCGGAAAAGTTTAACCGCATGGAAGAAAAGGTTATGCAGAAAGAAGCAGAGGCTCAGGCTTTTGCAGAAATTGCAGGACAGGACAATGGAGTTACAGCGGACGATTTTGAAAAGCTTGAAAAGGAATCACAGGTTAATTCAGAGCTTGAGAGACTTAAAGCTGAAATGGGAATGTAATAGCATGGAAGGAAGCTACTGAAATGGAAAAGAAAAGAAGCAGTCTTGTCGTATTTATTTCTGTTCTGATCGCTCTGATCGGAGGAGTTATCTCTGTTGCATATATTGTCTATAAGGCAATGAGCAACAAAAGCTATGAGGAAAAGTGGAAAGATTACGACGAGTGCGGAATCTGATTTTAAAAGGCGTGGGTTTTCACGCCTTTTTTCTGTTTTGAGAAATGGAGGAAACTTATGAATATTATAAAAAAATTTTCTGCTGCGCTTATATCGTCAGTAATGCTTGCGTCTGCCATACCTTTTGCTGTATCGGCGGCTTCGGGAATAAATGTCCAGAGCCGGACACCGCAGCAGATAGCAAAATATATTGAAGATAATCCCTTTGAATACGAGGATTCAGGATTTGTTACAGAGCCTGACTATAAAAACGCTCCGTATTCACCGGGGGAACTTGACAGTAAAACGCTTCAGAACGCTTTGAATACGCTTAACACGATGCGTTTTATTGCGGGAATAGACGAGGTTACGCTAGATTCGGAGTACAACGCCCTTGCACAGGCAGGAACGCTTGTAAATGCTGTTTTGGGACAGCTTACGCATACTCCTTCACAGCCATCCGGAATGTCCGATGAGCTTTATCAGAAAGGCTATAAGGGAACGTCAAGCTCAAATCTCGGCATGGGATACAGCAATCTTGTACATAGTATCATTTACGGCTGGATGAGGGATTCAGACAGCTCAAATATATCAAGGGTTGGCCACAGAAGATGGTGTCTGAATCCGTCTATGGAAAAAACGGGGTTTGGAAATACCGGAGCATATTATGCCATGTATACGTTTGACAACACCTGGGGAGATACTGATTATTACGGTGTGTGCTGGCCTGCACAGGTAATGCCGGTGGAATATTTCCAGGATAATGATCCTTGGAGCATATCCATGGGTTATACCGTTGACGCTTCGGCTGTCGAGGTCGAGCTTGTGAGAAAAAGCGACGGAGAAACCTGGAGCTTTTCACAGTCATCAGCAGATGGATATTTCAATGTTGAAAACAATAATTACGGTAAAAAAGGCTGTATTATTTTCCGCCCTGACGATATTTCATACAATGTCGGCGACAGCTTTGACGTCAGCATAATAGGACTTGACGAGGATGTACAATATACTGTTGATTTTGTAGATATTTATGCACAGGAAAAGGAAATAACTGCTGAAACACTGAGCAGCCTTGCAGATTTTCTTGTAAACCGTATGTATAATGAAGAAAATGTCAGCGATCTTGACGGCGACGGAAATATAAATGCGTTCGATATGGTTTATGCAAGAAGAAATATCAGTAAATAAACAGAATGATTCAATAAAACGTGATTTTTCAGTTCCGTCATATTACACAGAAACTCCTTGCAATACGCCAGTATTTCAGCATCGTTTCTATGCAATCTGCCGAAAAATTTGTTGGCACATCTATCGCACAATCTTTGTGCGGTAATTGCCTTAGACAAAATACCGTATAAATCTAAGGAATTGTGCAATTTTTTTATTGACTTATTCTTTGCAAAATAGTATAATATTAAGGTATAGAATTTTATATAATAACAATAACATAAATTTTGGAGGGTTTTAACAATGGGCAGAGTTTATAATTTCAGCGCAGGTCCGGCAGTTCTTCCTGAGGAAGTTCTGAAGGAAGCAGCAGACGAAATGCTCGATTACAATGGAACTGGAATGTCGGTAATGGAAATGAGCCACCGTTCAAAGGCTTTTGACGACATTATCAAGGATGCAGAAAAGGATATTCGTGACCTTATGAATATTCCTGACAATTACAAGGTCCTGTTTTTGCAGGGTGGCGCTTCACAGCAGTTCGCAGCAGTTCCTATGAATCTTATGAAAAATAAGAAGGCTGCTTACATAATCACAGGACAGTGGGCAAAGAAGGCTTATCAGGAAGCTCAGAAGTACGGAGACGCAGTTGCAGTTGCTTCATCAGCTGACAAGACTTTCTCATACATTCCTGACTGTTCAGATCTTGATATTCCGGAAGATGCAGACTATGTTTACATCTGCGAAAACAATACAATTTACGGAACAAAGTTCAAGGAGCTGCCGAATACAAAGGGCAAGGAGCTTGTTGCAGACGTTTCCTCATGCTTCCTTTCAGAACCTGTTGACGTTTCAAAGTATGGTGTAATTTACGGCGGCGTTCAGAAAAACGTAGGTCCTGCCGGTGTTGTTATTGCAATTATTCGTGAGGATCTTATCAGGGATGATGTTTTAGAGGGTACTCCTACAATGCTCAAGTGGAAAACACAGGCTGATGCAGATTCACTCTACAACACACCTCCATGCTATGGCATTTACATCTGCGGCAAGGTATTCAAGTGGATCAAGAAGATGGGCGGTCTTGAGGCTATGAAGGCTCACAATGAAAAGAAGGCTGCTATCCTTTATGATTTCCTCGACCAGAGCAAGCTCTTCAAGGGAACGGTTGAAAAGAAGGACAGATCACTTATGAATGTTCCTTTTGTTACAGGAGATGCTGACCTTGATGCTAAATTTGTCAAGGAAGCAAAGGCAGCAGGTTTTGAAAACCTCAAGGGTCACAGAACAGTTGGCGGTATGAGAGCTTCCATCTACAATGCTATGCCTATCGAGGGCGTTGAAAAGCTTGTTGAGTTCATGAAGAAATTTGAAGCAGAGAATGCTTAATTGACATTATTCTGGAATTGAAAGCATAAATACGGGCGGAGTTTTTCGCCCGTATCCCGTATAATAACAGGCATACTGCGGTATTGTCTGCAATAATTTGAAAGAGGTAACTGAAATGTTTAATATTCAGACACTTAATAAAATTGCAGCTGTTGGAACAACAAGATTTGACAGCAGCAAGTATACAGTAGGTGACGCTGTTGAAAATCCTACAGCTATAATGGTTCGTTCTGCTAAGATGCACGATATGGAATTTGGTTCAGATCTTCTGGCAATTGCAAGAGCCGGCGCAGGTGTTAACAATATTCCTGTTGACAAGTGCGCTGAAGCCGGAATCTGTGTTTTCAACACACCGGGTGCTAACTCAAATGCAGTTAAGGAACTTGCGATCTGTGCGCTTCTTCTGGCTTCAAGAAAAATTACAGAGGCTGCTGCATGGGCTGCGTCATTAAAGGGTACACCTGACGCTCCAAAGACAGTTGAGGGCGGCAAGTCAAAATTCGCAGGTCCTGAGATCCTGGGCAAGACTCTTGGTATTATTGGTCTTGGCGCTATCGGCGGAAAGATCGCAAACGCTGCTGTTGCGCTTGGCATGAAGGTTATAGGATTCGATCCATTCCTTTCAGTAAATGCAGCGCTCAACCTGAATCCGGCTGTAAAGATTGCAGCAGATATCAATGATATTTACAAGGAAAGCGATTATATTTCAATCCATGTTCCTTATACTCCTGATACAAAGAACACGATCGATGCTGAGCAGATCGCAATGATGAAGGACGGCGTTCGTCTTATCAATCTCGCAAGAGGTGAGCTTATCAACAGTGAAGCAGTTGTAAAGGCTATTGCTGACGGTAAGGTTGCAAAGTATGTAACTGACTTTGCTGACGATGTTGTTCTGGGCGTTGAAAATGTAATCGTTCTGCCACATCTCGGCGCTTCAACTCCGGAGAGTGAGGATAACTGCGCTGTCATGGCTGCTGACGAGCTGATTGATTACATTGAAAACGGAAATATCAAAAACAGCGTAAATTACCCTAACGCTTCAATGGCTGCAAATGGTACAAAAGTTTGTGTTCTTCACAAGAATATTCCGGCAGTTATTGCAAAGATTACATCAGCAGTAGCAGATGCTGGTCTGAATATTGACAATATGGTTAATGCAAGCAAGAAGGATTACGCTTATACAATGCTTGATGTGGCTGGAGATGTAACAGATGCAGTTGCTGAAAAGATCAGTGCGGTTGATGGCATTATCAAGGTAAGAGTTATTAAGTAAGAATAAGAACCCGTCTTTACAAGCGTATGTGCACGTCTTTCCAGCAAATTTTTTCGCATACTGCGTTAAAAATGCTTGCCATACACAAGTGTGCCTGCACATTTTTGCCTTGTCTGCGTAAAAATTGTGCTTGGAAATCCGCACACATATCTTGTGAAGATGGGTTCTAAATTAAACAGTCATATTAATAGTTGTTGAAAAGTAAGACGGGCGGTCAGATGACCGCCCGTTCGTTTTAGTATTAACGCACTATTAATAATAAAGTAGTTTGCAATTTAAATTATAAAACCTGTAACAAGCGCTGCTCCTGATGCTGCAAGTGCCACAACTATCAGCGGCAGGTTGAAATATGCAAGGATTACTGCAATAACTGTCCCGACAGCAGCCGTTGTTATATTTCCGGTGCAATAGAATATTGCTGGTATAGTCATCGCACTTAGTACCGCATAGGGAATGTAGTAAAGAAAACTCCTGAAAAATCTGGACTTTATCTCTTTTCTGAAAAATGTAAAAGGAATCATTCTTATGAGATATGTAACTCCTGCCATTACAGCAATATAGATAGCTATGCTCATCAGGCATTTTCCTCCTTTTCATCGACCGGAAAGAACAGCGCACCTACTGCCGATGCTGCAACAGCGCTGATTATTACTGCGAATCCGCCTGAAATGACCGTTATAAGGTATTTGAATATTATGCTTATGACTGCGGCAGTTAACACTACTGTGAGAACCCTGAAAGACTTTCTTGACGGTGGAACAATTATTGCTATAAACATGCCGTACAATACTATTCCCATAGCGTTTGTCAGTGCTGCCGGAAGAAGCATTCCTGCGGCTGCGCCTGTTACTGTTCCTGCGACCCAGCCGACGAAAGATATAAAAATGATGCCTGCCATGTACTGCGGAGTCAGGAGTCCGGACTGTGCAGATGCAACGGCGAATATTTCGTCTGTTATTCCATAAGAAATGAGAAGTCTTTGAGGAAGCCGGAAGGATTTGTCCAGCTTCTGTGATAGTGAAAGTGCCATGAGTGCGTATCTTAAATTTATGGTAAACTGGGTCAGAACCATTTCTGCAAGCGTTCCGCCGGCAGCTATTATGGAAACACCTGCTGCCTGACCAGCTGATGTTAGGTTTGCAGCAGATATTGCTGTCGCCGCACTAACGGATAATCCTGATTTGACTGCCATGATTCCGAATCCGAATGATACTGAAATATACCCCAGCATTATTGGTATTCCATGAATTATTCCCTTAAAAAACTGAGATTTCAACTTTTTATCTCTCCTTGTCCTTTAATATGCCAACCTTATAATGATACCACAATTTTTCCTCCAAGGCAATACCTATACAAGTCCAATAAAATGTGAGAACCCGTCTTCACAAGATATGTGATTGGAAAGACGTGCGCATACGCTTGTGAAGACGGATTCTGAAATATTATTCCAGATATTTCAAAGAACCAGTCTTGAATTTTTGAATAATATATGTTATACTTTTTGATGTGTAATATTGTGAATGTCAGGATAAATTAAGGCGGCAATGATTGTTTTATATTGCCTTGACTGAATTTGAGAGGGAATCTTTGATTATGATAAAAGAGAGAACGGTATGCTTTACTGGTCATCGTCCTGAAAAGCTTCCGGGATATGGCGATGCTGACAACAGTATACTTAATATGTTGAAAAGCATGCTTTATTACCGCATTTATATGGCTGCAC
>CAKSJL010000004.1 GCA_934463345.1 uncultured Oscillospiraceae bacterium
GGCTGCACAGTCCGGATATGAATATTTTATTTCGGGGCTTGCCAGGGGGGTTGATCTCTGGGCGGCGGCAGCTGTGATTGATATTAAACAGAAGTTTCCAGATATAAAGCTTGTGTGTGCAAAACCTTTTCCTGAGCATGGAGGCAATTTCAAGGGGACAGATCTCTGGAATCTCAACAATGTGCTTGAAAAGGCTGATGACATTATATGCGTAAGCGGCTGTTATTCAAAGGATTGCTATAGAATGAGAAACTGCTACATGGTGGATAACTCATCTTGCCTTATTGCTGTTGTGGATAACTATAAAAGCGGAACAGGACAGACTATATCCTATGCCCGTAAAAAAGGACTGGATGTTTCAATAATAAAGGTTTCAGACGTAGTGAATGCGGCAGGCTATGTTGAAAAGAATAAACAGATTTTATTTGACTGAAATCCGCATATATCTCAGAAATCTGCGGACGTCTTAACTGTTTTCAACTCTTTCAACAACGTTTTCAACATTTTGAATACTGCGTGCCAAAAATGAATGTTTTTCTGACGCATTATTTGTGTATGGACCGAAAGGAGAAAAATAAATGAAAAAAAAGAAAAAATCAGGAAGTATTGCAATTCCGTTTCTGCTGACATTTCTGATAGCGCTTATTATAATAGGCGGCATTGCAATGATAATTTATGATAAGATCGACAGCGACAATTCCTCACTGCTGACAATGAACAACGAAGCCGGTTCACTTTCTGACAGCGATAGTCATACAATTCTGCTTGTGCTTGATTTAAGCGATACTGTTGACGATTCTTCTGACATCTCGGATGACGATTCGTCTGAAGAGGAGGATGCGGACAGTTCAGAGGAGGAAACCTATGACTGGGAGGTTACTGATGAAGATGAGTCCGACAGCAAGTCATCCTCACAGAAAGCATATACATTTATGATAATGCGCTCAATGCCGGTTCATAAGCAGATAATGTTTATAGGGCTTCCTGAAAATATGCTTGCCGGAGAAAGTAACAGGTCGCTTACCGAAATTTATAAATCCGGCGGTGCGGCAGAGCTAAAATCCGCAGCTGAATTTTCATTTGATATACCAGTTGACAGGTATATGGTCTTTGATTCAAAGTCATTCCAAAAGCTTTGCAATATAATGGGCGGTGTTAATTTTGCCGTTCCGGGAAATATAGAGGGCTTTAAAAAGACTGACGGAATGCAGTATCTTTCCCCTGATCAGATTGAAAAGGTTATAAGCTACGGCGGATTCAGCGGCGGAGAGGTTCAGAGAGTTTCAACAGCTGCCTCACTTATAACTGCAATGACTAATCAGGCAAGCGGCACAAGAATAGCAGATAATCTTGACAATACATTTGAGACATTTGTAAATGCGTGTGATACTGATATTTCAGCGCTTGATTATCAGCAGGAAAAGTATGCAATTAAGTTTCTTATGAAATACAGTGATCCGAAGGATGATGAAACAGTATCGTCCCGTGCAAAATTCCTGACTCCTTCCGGTACACAGACAGCTGACAAATTTGTGCTGGATATATCGTTCATAGATGAGATATCTCAGTATTTTGTTGTTGAAGCAACAAGCGCAGCCGAACAGGAAACGCTTCAGCCAATGATTCCGGAAACGGAGAAAGCAAAGGAGAATAATGATGCTCAGTAATATTTTTGATTCTCATGCCCATTATACGGATTCAGCCTTTGACAGCGACAGGGATGAGCTTTTAGACAGTATTCTTCCGGAAAAAGGTGTATGTAAAATAGTTACAGTCGCATCATCTCTTGGAGATGCAAAAAAATGTACAGAGCTTGCCGGAAAACATAAAAATGTTTATGCTGCCTGTGGAGTTCATCCGGAAGCAGAAGCGGAAACTCCTGATAATTTTATTGGCGAGCTTGAAAGTATTATAAGATCATCTTCCAGAGTTAAGGCTCTGGGGGAGATTGGACTTGACTATCATTATGAGAATTATAACAAAGAAAGACAGATAAAACTTTTTGAAAGCCAGCTTATGCTCGCATCTGAATTAAAACTGCCAGTTATAGTACACTCAAGAAATGCGTCAGAAGATACAATGACGCTTCTAAGGAAATATCGTCCGAACGGTGTTGTACATTGTTTTAGCGGTTCTGCTGAAACGGCGGAGGAAATAATTTCGCTTGGAATGCATATAAGTTTTACCGGGGTTTTGACATTTAAAAATGCCAAAAAGGCTCTCAGAGCGCTTGAAAGAATTCCGCTTGAAAGACTTATGCTTGAAACTGATTGCCCGTATATGGCTCCTGAGCCTTACAGAGGACAGCGATGTGACAGCAGTATGATTGCGGAGACAGCGAAAAAGGCAGCGGAGATAAAGAATATCAGTGCGCAGGAAATACTTGATATAACCTGCAAAAATGCATATAGATTCTTTGGTATAGATAATGAGTAAGGTCAATCTCAGGAAAAGACATAAACTGTTTTTTGGACTGATTATTTTAACAGCAATATTTTATGTAGTAGTTGTTTTGTGGTATAACGGAATAATATGGTTTAACACTCCGTCTAAACGAAAATATCCTGTGAGAGGCGTTGATGTTTCGTCATATCAGGGAAATATTAACTGGAAGAAGCTTGAATCTCAGGGAATAAGCTTTGCATTTATAAAGGCAACTGAGGGAAGCGGATATACTGATGAATATTTTTCAGAAAATTATAAGAACTCTGCTGAAACCGGAATAAGAGTCGGGGCGTATCATTTTTTCAGCTTTGACAGCGCCGGAAAAACTCAGGCAGAAAATTATATCAGAGCTGTTCAAAAGCGGGAAAATATGCTTCCGCCGGTAATAGATGTGGAATACTATAACGGAAACGGAATTGATCCTCCGGACGAGGAAACTGCAAGGAGAAATCTTCATGAGCTGATCTCAGCCCTAAAGGAGCATTATGGCATGAACCCTGTAATATATGCGACAGACGTTACATATAACAGGTATATAAGTGGAGAGTTCGGGGAAAATGATATCTGGATAAGAAGTATTTTCACCAGGGCAAAGCTTGATGATGGTAGAGACTGGACATTCTGGCAGTACTGCAACAGAGGACGGCTTGACGGATACGACGGAATAGAAAAGTTTATTGACCTGAACGTATTTAACGGTACAGAAGAGGAATTTAAAAATTATTACGGGTGACCGGTTGGTTACCCGTAATTTTCACGCTTTTTTCTTATTAACATCAGAAAATTTCCATGAAAGTCCTCTATACTATAACCATACCAAAAAGAAAGACAACAAAACATAGTAAGTTGGTATAAAATATGGTTTACTGTCCGCCTTAAAAGGACAGACAAAAAGTTCCGCCAATATGGCGTTTAAATACATTTTTCATAGAATTTCTGACTTTTCCTCCTTGAAATGTTCAGAAATAATGCCGCCTGAAAAAATCAGACGGCATTATTTTTTGCGGTTGAAACCGTTTAAGTATGCGGCATTTTTATTATACTTAACGGTCCGCAATCAGGATAAGGACTTTTTTATGAGTCTGTCGCTTCCAGCAGCTTGTTGCCCGGTCTGAAAAGCAGCGAAATACACCATATTGCGGAAATTGCAACAATAATGTAAATGGCTCTGCTTAAAATGGAATCGCTTCCGCCAAAAAGCCACGCAACAAGATCAAAACGGAAAATGCCGACCAGACCCCAGTTGACTCCGCCGATTATCAGCAGAATGAGGGCAATCCTGTCCCACATATCGTCCACCTCGTTTCCAGAACATTTTCTCATGTTCATGATCTTATTATTATCGCTTTTGTTCTGGTTATTCTGATTTTTTGAAAGAAAAAAATGTAAATATACTGTTTTCATTTTTGAAATATCTTCACTTTAATATCATTGAATTATCACAAACTGACGGCATAATATACTTGTCGGTTGAAAGACCGGCTGAGGTTAGAAGCAGTTGATAAGATTGTTTTATAATTTCATCTCCTCTAATTATGTCACTCTCTTATTTTTGCCCCCTTTGTCTTTGGCAGAGGGGGTCCTTTCTTTTTGTTTGATGGATTTTTTTTGTTGACATTATTACTGAAACATGTTAAAATATAATTACAAAATTATATCGGGGGTATGTTTTATGAACTTTAAAAAAAGCTTTTTAGGAATTACAGTAGCAATCGCTGTTATAGCAGGCGCAATTGCTCCGGCTTATACTGTCAGTGCGGAAGTAAATGAAAATGTCACAGTTTTTTCAGATGAAGCCCAGTCACCGACAGCACTGGATTCAGTCGGTGAATACACATACAGTCTGAAATATAACGAAGAAACTCAGCTGACATTTAAGGCACAGGAAACAGGAACGTATGTGTTTAGTGTGTATAGTACACAGAAGGCGTTTGATTTTGTATATTTTTTATATGAAGATGGTGATCCTATAACTCATTCCTGGGTTTGCGGAAAGGATCCAAGAGAAATTGAGGTTGAGATGACCGCCGGAAGCACGTATTCATTTAAAATTGAAGGACTTAATGAGAACAATGAGTATGCGGAAGGCGACAGCGCATGGGCAGAGGGCGACAGCGATACGCTTCACATGATGGTGTACAAAAATATTGAAACCGGAATAAGCATTGATGAAGCAGAGGGCGGAGTAAGCTGCACAGTACCGGCTTACAGTATTCTTAAAATGAAGCTGAATGTACCTGCAACTGACAAATACTTCTTCGGAACAACTCCGGGAACATCAGTTACTATTTCAAGGAGTGTGGGTGATATAGAATCTTCTACAACCCACTACAGCAGCTTTATAGATAAAATTGAAGCCGGAACCTATGACGTTTTAATTAAGTCATATAATGAAGAGGACCTTTCTCCTTCTCCGTTTACAGAGGAGACGGAAGTAAATGCAGTTTTTTCAGCCCTTCCTTATACAGGAGCAATCGGCGATATAACCTTTGAGTTTGATAAGGATTGTAATCTCAGCTTCAGCGGAAGTGGAGAAATGAAGGAACTGGATTCATATCCATGGAATACCTTTGGAAAAACCATGTTTATTTCGACCCTTAAAATCGAATCAGGCATTAAAAGCATTGCAAGCGGCGCATTTGAGGGAATGAGGGGTATTATATCAGTTTATCTTCCGGAAACAGTTGAAAAGATCGGTGATAACGCATTTTCAGGATCATCGCTTTCAAGTATTACAATAGAGAATCCGGAATGTGTGATAGGAGAAAACGCTTTACCTGATGAGCTTGTGGAGATTTCGTGCTATAAGGGTTCGACTGCGGATAAATACGCTTCAGAAAAGGGCATCGAGGTTTATTATCTTGATTCAGCTGAATTCATTCCGGGCGACATTTCCGGAAACGGCAAAATCGACCTTTATGATGCGATAGAGATCTGCAAGTACATTATGGGAATGAGAACCTTTACAGATGATGAAATGGTGGTTGCCGATTATGACGGTAACGGCAAGGTTGATCTTTATGACGCTATAGGTATTGCAAAGGAATTGCTTGGAAATATAAAGTGATAAGTATTGAGGCAGGTTTTCCTGCCTCTTTTACTGAAATAAGTTATAAGAACCTGTCTTCACAAGCGTATGCGCACGTCTTTCCAGCAAATTTTTCACATAACTGCGTTAAAAATTGTGCTTGGAAATCCGCACACATATCTTGTGAAAACGGGTTCTAAGAAAAACAAGGAGATCTGAGGTAATGGAAGAGAAAAAGAACAGTAAAGCGTTGAAAATAGTGATAGCCGTCATGGCGGTCATTATACTTGCGCTCGGCGGAATCGTTACGGCATTTTTGCTGAAAGATGACGATAAAAAGCCGGAAGCGGAATCATCTGTTTCGGAAACAGTTGAAACTACAGAGGAAACAACAACTGCGCCGGTAACTCAGGCACCGACAACAGCCGCTGAAACAACTGTTGTTACGACAACAACTCATATAAGCTCGAAGGAAACTGTAAGCTTCTCTATGGGCAGTGAAAAGAGTGATATTAATGAAATACTTGATTATGACTCCAACAAAAACTACAAAGCAAAACTTACTGATTTTGTCAAAAAAGGCGACAAGATAGATTCCTTTGTTTTTGTTTTCTATGCAGAGGACGGCTCTTCAAATATTGGAAGCTATAAGGGCGCATGCGGAATATCAGTTGATGACTCCTGCAAGGCGGCTACAGACGAGGGCTGGTATCAGTCCGACAACTTTGAGATGGACGTTAACAGCGCCTATGTTGAGGTTAAATGGGACGTTCCCGGCGATGTAAAGGACTATGTAAGCATCAGCGACAAGAGCTATATACAGATAGGCTACTGGTGGGGCGGCGTTCAGAGACTTCGTCTTGCAAGCATAATCTGTAACTACAGCACATCGGCTGAAATTATGGTTGACGGTACAAAAACCGTTGAGCCGAACAAGACTCTTTCATACGGAAGCGAAAAGGACAAGAAGTTAAATATCCCACTTTCTGATATGATCGGAAAGGACGATGTACCGCAGTATTTCGAGTTTAAGGTTAAGGCTGATGGTGAGCTTCAGAAATATTCGGGAGCTTTCGGTATTTCAGTTAAGGATTCATGCCCTGACAAGACGGATAAAAACTGGTATCAGAGCGGAAACATTGCAGTTCTGACCGATTCAGACAGCGCAACTCTTTATTGGCTTGTTCCAGACGAGATCAAGGATTATATTTCTGCCGACGGAGATGTTATGCTCGGTTACTGGTGGAGCAAACAGGATTCAGTAACGCTTGAATCCGTAACCGTCAAGTACAGCAGCGGTTCTGCTTCGGAAGCTGTGGCGGCAAATGCAGATGCTGACAAACCAAAGGAAAAGGAAAACTCTGATTCAAAAAGCTCAGCCGAAATTGTAAAGGATATGAAGATCGGCTGGAATCTTGGAAATACGCTCGACTGTTATAACGTTGACTGGAATATCAAGGAATCTGAATATGAAACAGCATGGGGCAATCCTATGACCACCAAAAGCATGATTGATACTGTTAAGGCAGCAGGCTTTAATGCTGTCAGAGTACCAGTTTCATGGAATGACCATGCAAGTGATGACGGAACAATAGACAAGGCATGGCTTGACAGAGTAAATGAGGTTGTTGATTATGCGATCGACAACGGTATGTATGTTATACTGAATGTACATCATGACGATTATACCTGGCTTAATCCGACAAAGGCAGACAAGGACAAGGTTGAAAAGAAGCTTGTGAAGATCTGGGAACAGCTTGCTGAACGATTTAAATCATATGACTACCACCTGCTTTTTGAGGGAATGAACGAACCGAGAATTATTGGTGGTCAGGATGAATGGACATGCGGAACGGCTGAGGAACGTGAGGTAATAAACGATCTTCTTGCAGCGTTTATTGATACTGTAAGGAAATCCGGCGGAAATAATTCAGGACGTTCCCTTATTATTACAGCTCATGCAGCAGCTATGGATGAAACAGGAATGAAAGATGTAAGACTTCCGGATGATGAACATATCATCGTATCCATTCACTATTATTCACCTTGGGATTTTGCCGGTGCAGAGGATTCAAGATCAGACTGGGGCAGCGATTCTGACAAGAAAGAGCTTGACAAAGGTTTTGATCTTATAAAGAAGTACTTTATTGACAAGGGCGTTCCGGCAATAATAGGAGAATGCGGAGCAACAAATAAGGGTAACGATGATGTAAGAGCCGATTATATGGCATACTACATAAAGGCTGCTAAAAGTCGTGGAATAACCTGTTTTATCTGGGATAATGGTACAAAGGATGAATTCGGACTTCTTGACAGAAGCAATAATTCATGGTATTTCAAGAAAATTGTAGAATCAGCTGTAAACGCAGCTAAATAAAAAACAGCCGGAGCAGATAGCAAAAATCTACTCCGGCTGTTTTATTAACTAAATACATTGCAATTCAATTATTTCGCATAATCCTTAAAGCTGATATTCAGATCTACATTTCCCTTTATTCCCGACACAGCCCCCTCACTTGTATACTGCCACATTGCAAAATCGTAGTAGTATGTAGGTTCGCTGTTATATTCTGCAAGCCAGAAGTCATAATCCGTCAGACGTTCCAGGTCAAGCTTAAACATTGTCGTTTTCTTGTTCTGGTATATCATAGGAGTGTATCCGGCGTCCTTTATAGCTTCGCAGAATGCAACACAGCAGTCTGTAAGGGTATCGACCGGAACATCGTCTGTTCTGGCTGTATCGTCATAAATTATCTCCCAGTCATAGACAACTGGATAATTTACATCAAGACCCTTAAGGCTGTCGATTACCATCTGAGCCTCTTCAATTGCCTCATCGACCGTTATTGCCTGGGAAAAGAAGTATACTCCGGCATCAAGTCCAGCATTTCTTGCACCTTCGATATTTTGCGCATAGTTTTCGTCAAGCTGTGCCTCACCTGTGCCATATCCCCTGAAGCCAAGCCTTATCATGGCAAAATCTATTCCGGAGCTTTTGACGGTTTCCCAGTCTATGTCATCCTGATGTACAGAAACGTCAACGCCGAGAAGAGAAGTTACCTCAGAATTTTCAACGTAGTATTTTCTGCCGTTGCGGCTTTTTATCAGATCCTTTTCCTTTGAAAATGCCGGAACGTTTTCCAGAGCAGGAATCCAGATCTGTCCGAATGTGCTGTCCTCCATGATGACTTTTTTCCCGCTTAGCTTGTAATAATTGTCGCTGACCCTGCTTTTTACGGATTCAGCATCGATCTGGACATCCTGATTGTCAGCCTTTCCTATTGTTGCGGTTGTGTCAGGACCTTTTTTCCATATCAGAATAACTGCCGCTGAAAGAAGAAGTATAAGGAAAAACTCAATGATAATTATTATATTTTTAATGACAGATTTCATAAAACCTCCCGTTTTTATCCGGTCAGAAAACCGGTAAATTTGTCGTATACACTAATAATAGCATAGTGCGGAATAAAAGTAAAGACAATACCGAATAATTATTACAGCATGTCTTTAAGGATCTGAATCTGATGTATTGTAAAATACGTTAAATTTCCACCCTAATATTTGTACAAAATAATTAAAAATGCAAAAAAGGATTGACGTTTTATAGGTGAAATGATATAATGTAATCAAAGAAAAAGCCGGAGGTAATATAATACTATGGAAACAAGAATACACGAAATTACATCTTCATCAAATCGTAAAATCAAGATCGGAGTAATTCCCGGACATTTTGCAACAAACCATTCACATGTAAATTATTACGTGGATATGACAGGCGTTAAGACGCATCATAAGGCAGCAAAGGAAACTGCTGTTGAGCTTGCAAAGGAATATATGTCAAGCACTTCGATAGATACGATAATATGCCTTGAGGGTACTGAAATCATCGGTGCGTTCCTGGCAAGGGAGCTTTCAAAAGAGGGACACACTTCTATTAACAGCGGAAAGGATATATGTGTCATAACTCCTGAAACAAACGCAAACAACCAGCTTATTTTTCGTGACAACCTTCAGAAGGATATTTACGGAAAACAGATAATTCTGCTTATATCCTCTGCTTCAACCGGAAAGACAATAAACCGTTCAGTTGAATGCCTGCAGTATTATAACGGAAAGCTTGTCGGAATTGCGTCAATATTCAGTGCAATAAAGGAATATCATGGAATTAAGATAAATTCTGTTTTCAATTCAGATGATATTCCGAATTATGAGTCTGTATCGTTTGAAAAATGCGATATGTGCAAATCGGGTCAGAAAATTGATGCGATTATTAACAGCTTCGGATATTCCAAAATCTAATTTTATAATTATGCTTTCCCGGCGCTTTGCGGACACTGCTTAACGCCGGGAAAAGTCTGTCTGCACATGTTTTTAAGGAGATAACAAATGAAGTCAAGAATAAATCCAAGGATTATAATAACGCCGAAGCTTGTCGGATACTGTCTTTCAGAAGAAAACAGAAAGGAGGTTTTAGAAATTGGTCAGAAGCTTAATACCGATGTTGCTTTTGTCGGGACTGAGACGGCAGGAGAAACGGTCGGGCATGTTGTCGGGATAAACGGAATGGAGCGTACAGGAAACAAGGTCGTACCGCCGGAGTGTGAAATTCTTATAATGTCTGGTCTTAAAAGCACAGTTATTGACAAGGTCCTTAAATTAATGAGAGAATCCGGAGTTGATATTCCGTTGAAATGCACTGTTACGCCAGTAAACCAGAACTGGGAAATGTATCGTCTTGCAGAGGAACTTCAGAAAGAGCATGAAGCCATGAACGAAGGAAGATGAGAACGAATTATTGTATATTCCATCTGTGAAAAACAGTTGTCCTTTGTGAAAAAACAATGAAAGTTGTTATTATTTTCACAATTCCGGCTAAATTCTATTGACATCAATCTGAAAAAAGATTATAATAGAAAAATGAAAGGGATTTTGTAGCGCCCGCCGCTGTAAAATCTGAAAATGTGCGTCAAAACCTGTTTTTATACGGTCTGAGGCACTAAAAACATCAAGGAGGATAAAAACTATGTCACTGACAAAGAACCCCAACGTTTTAAAATGGGTTGAAGAAATGACAGCCCTTACACAGCCTGACAAGGTTGTATGGATTGACGGAAGCAAGGAGCAGATCGACGCTCTTAAAAAGGAAGCTATCGCAACAGGCGAAATGATCGAGCTTAATAAGGAAAAGCTTCCGGGCTGTCTTTATCACAGAACTCTTCCAAATGACGTAGCAAGAGTTGAGGACAGAACATTTATCTGCAGCAAGAGAAAAGAAGACGCAGGTCCGACAAACAACTGGTGTGACCCTGTTGAAATGTATGCAAAGCTCAGACCGATGTATGACGGTGTTATGAAGGGCAGAACAATGTATGTTATCCCTTACTCAATGGGTCCTATTGGTTCACCTCTTGCAAAGGTAGGCGTTGAGGTTACAGATTCTATCTATGTTGTTCTCAACATGAATATCATGACAAGAATGGGCAAGCAGGCTTTTGACAACCTCGGCGATACATCTGATGACTTCGTAAGAGGACTTCACTCAAAGGCTGATGTTGATCCTGAAAAGAGATATATCGTTCACTTCCCAGAAGATAACACAATTTGGTCAATCAATTCTGCTTACGGCGGAAACGTTCTTCTTGGCAAGAAGTGCTTCGCACTCAGAATCGCTTCATTCCAGGGCAAGAATGAAGGTTGGATGGCTGAACACATGCTTATCCTCGGCGTTAAGAAGCCTGACGGAGAAGTTAAGTATATCACAGCAGCTTTCCCTTCAGCATGCGGCAAGACAAACCTTGCTATGCTTATTCCACCGGAAGGCTATAAGAAGGACGGCTATGAAGTATTCACAGTCGGCGATGACATTGCATGGATGAAGCAGGGCGAGGACGGCAGACTTTATGCTATCAACCCTGAAAACGGTTTCTTCGGCGTTGCTCCTGGTACAAACGACAAGTCAAACCACAATGCGCTTGCTTCAACAATGAAGGACACAATCTTCACAAACGTTGCTATTAATAATGATGACATGACAGTATGGTGGGAAGGTCTTGATAAGAATCCTCCTGTAAATGCTACTGAATGGAAGGGCGAAAAGGTTAACGGCAAGGAATACACAGCTGTTATCGGTCCTGATGGCAAGCCACAGAAGCTCGCTCATCCAAACTCAAGATTTACAGCACCTGCTAAGAACTGCCCATGCATCTCACCAGAATTTGATAATCCGGCAGGCGTACCGATCTCCGCTATCATTTTCGGCGGCAGACGTGCTTCAACAACTCCGTTGGTATATCAGTCATTTGACTGGACACACGGCACATACGTTGGTTCAGCTGTTTCTTCAGAAACAACAGCTGCTGCAACTGGCGCTGTAGGCGTATTAAGACATGACCCTATGGCTATGAAGCCATTTATCGGCTACAATGTAGGCGACTATTGGGCACACTGGCTTGAGATGGGCGAAAAGCTCGGTGACAAGGCTCCTAAGATCTTCAACGTTAACTGGTTCAAGCAGGACGAAAACGGAAACTTTATCTGGCCTGGATTCGGCGACAACATGAGAGTTCTCGACTGGATCATCAAGAGATGTGAAGGTACAATTGACGCTGATGAAACAGCAATCGGTTATGTTCCTAAGAAGGGCGATATCAATGTAAAGGGCATCGAAGACGAGGTTACACCTGAGATCATGGATAAGCTCCTTGCAGTTGATAAGGATCTGTGGACAGCTGAAATTGCTGAAATGAGAAGATATTATAAGGAAGATATTTCTGATAAGGGCGGTAAAGTACCTGCAGCTCTCGAAGCTCAGCTTGACGCACTTGAAAAGAGACTTAATAAGTAATTCTTTCTATAAAAACTCTCCGAAGTAATTCGGGGAGTTTTTCCTTTTTGAAAGGATGGTATTCAAGTTATTATTTCTGTGATGGTAAGCAATAAAGGGACGACTTATATAGAAGTACGTCCCTTTATTTATTAATATTTGTTTATAGATTCGTCAGTTCTTAGATTATCTAAAGCTTTGCAATTATTCTTTTCAGTAAAACTGCATCGAATGAATTTATCTTGTTGTCCTCACAGACATCTGCTGCGTAATTCTGCTTGTCGTTCAGCTGATACTTCTTTACAAGCGCAGACGAGAGCATTACAGCATCTGCAACTGTCACACTTCCGTCAAGATTTACATCACCCTTCAGTACTTCGCCTTCAAAGCTTTTAAGAGGTTCAGTTCCCCATACAAGAACGCCGTTTTCGTATGCCGGGATTCTTTCTGTAAGAGTATAAACCTCCTCGATAAGACTGTAACGGCTGTAATCATCTGTCGGGTCCCAGTGGGTTTTATAGTCGGAATCCATGTCTGCAATAAGTCCGAAATGGAATTTCCTTGTGCCGTAAAATGCACATCCGTTCCAGTTTATATCCACATAATAATTTCCCTTGTCATCCCATTTAACCGGCTTTGATATACTTGCGGCAAGCTCGTCGTTTGAATCAGCAGCAACCTGATCATAGTAGGTTTCTACAATGACATCATCGGCAGTCTGACCTGCTGCAAAAAGCTCGTTTACATTAAAAAAGTAACGTGCGCTTAGTGTATCAATATATCTTGGCGGCAAGGAACTGTCATTGCATATTGAAATTTCAATCTGTGAACGGGCGTCAGTTTCCTGCATAACTCTGGCTTCTACATATATCTGATCAATTTTCCCTTTCATGGACGCTTCTGACGGCGGAAAGTTTTCTACAGGCTCATTCCCCATTTTTCGCCCGTAATACTCATAAAGTCCGGCACTTGCACCAACAAATGCTGCATTGTAGTCAACAGCAACTTCATTGTATATATAATCCTTTGTTTCATCTCTGTGGAAATCGTCTTCATCAGGGCCGCCAACAAGTGCACCCCACAAAACGTGAGTCTGGTCAACAGGATCATCCATATTGAGCGTCTTTGAGCCATGCGCCGCACGATGGTGAGGGTGTGAAGCGGCATTTTCGGAATATCCGACAATATATGCTCTGTTCATAGGATTCTTTCCCATTATGTATTCCATCTGACCCTCTGCCCAGTCGGCAAATTTGAAATCGTTTGTTTCCTTTGCGTAAACAAGTGCACAAAGCTGTGCGGCTGTGTCGTAGCGGCATGAGCCGTAATTGTTGAGCATGGAAAATCCGGCAGGCGTTTTAGCAAGAAATGCACCGTCTGTTTTATCAGCTGTAAGTGCAGACTGTGGATCATACTCCATATTCCACAGAGTATCGTCAGGCCCGCCCGGATAAGCATGTTCTATACCTGACCAGTATTCAAGGTTCCATCGGAAAATATACCAGTCACGAGCAGTGTTGGTAATAGGCGCAAGCTTTGCAAATACTCCGCCCCAGACAGTATCCCAGCAATGTACCCATATATTCTGCCAGCAGTTTCCGGTATCTGAAATTATACGTTTAAGATAGCCTGTATACGGATGTGCACCCATATCATTTGATGTCGTTTCATCAACGGAAATGATATCATTTATATAGTCGTATTTTCCTGTGCATTCATACAGCCATACGGCAGCCCACGCAAGCTCATCATAATCATAGCTTGATGTGTAAAATCCTCCGTCATAGCCAAGACTTGTGACCTTGAGCCCTTCTGTTTCAGAGTGAGTTTTAACAGCAAATTCATAAAGCTTTATTGCCGCATTAAGGCTTTTCTCAGCATATTCGGGCTCGGTATCTTTGAAATTCAGGTAATTTACAGCAAGCGAAGCTGCAACGCCGGCACACATATCCGAAGCCGGAGTTTCTTCAGTTGCAAAATATGCCGGACGTGCAAAATCCAAAAGACTTTCATTCTGTAGCTCCGGAGCATTCCAGTAGTTGTGGTCAATATTGCCCTCGCCGACCTGATAGCAAAAAGCGAGAATGTCTCCGTTTTCGTCAAAATAGGTACATTTTAAATAGTAGTCATTGAACCAGTGGAGGATATCCTCAACATGCTTCTGCTGTCCGGAATCGGCATACGCACTGCGGAATTCATAGTATCCCCAGCCGAGAGTTGAGGCGGCATAGCTTCCCGGCAGACAGAACTTGACGTGGTCTCCGGCGTCGTGCATACCGCCTTCTACGTCGATTGTGCCGTCACCGTCCGGATCAAGAATGTCCTTGTATTTGTCGATAAATTCCTGTGAAAGGTTTGTTCCCTTAAAGTCCTCTCCCATTGGTTTCAGCGGAACTGCTGCATCCTCAGTATGGCAGTCTCCCCTCCATTCAAGATTCCCTCCGGTTATTCCTGAGCCGCATTTGTTTGCGTCATAAAAGTAAAGCGAAAGCTGAAGGGCTTTTGCAAAATTGACTTCTACGTCAGAATAGTCTGTTTCATCAGCAGCGGAAACGCAGAGCGAACCGGCAGTAATTGCTGTACAGATAACGGCAGAAATGATTCGTTTTAAAAATCGTCTGTGCTTCATAAGATCATCCTTTCTTCTGCGGCGATAATGTATTCAAGAACAAAATCGCCTTAAACGTTTTTATTATTTATATATTACACAAATTTGCGTCATTTGTAAAGAACTTTAGAAAAAGTGACTGTAAAATTGTTAAAACTGCACTAATGAATACTCTGACAATTTGTACATTTAACAGTGTTAAAAACGTTTTTGAAAATCAAATTAACACTTAAGAAAAATTATACATAAAATGTTTTTAGGCTTTTTGGCTTTGTAAGGCAAAAAGTACGGCTAAGAACGCCTTTTTTGCCTTTAAAATCAATAAATAAAAACAACGAATTAATATGTTGTGAAAATTACACAAAGGGTGTTCAAATACTGAAAATTCAAAGAAAAAAACATAAAAAACGCATGGTTTTGCACTATTATTCACAAATTGCACCCTGAATCATCACTAATTTTATGGAAAAACTTTTCTGCATATTATGCAAAAATAACAATAAATAAATTTGCTTTTAGGGTTCATGCCCTTATTTTATGTGGAAGTGTAACAAAATTTAAAAAAGTCATTGACATTTAGGAAAAAAATGATATAATTAAATTGTAATTTATAGATTGGAAACTATAAATTGTGGATTCACAGAAATGTGAAAAAATTTATATTATTAAGAAAGGGGTTTTTTCAATGAATTTGAAAAAAATCGGCAGCATGCTGACTTCAATCGCTATGATTGCGTCACTTGCTACTTATGTTCCGACAGCTGCTTTTGCTGCTGACGACACAGCTGCCGAGGCAGACAAGATTTATACAGTTGATTCACTGGAACTTGATCCGACAGTCAAGGTTTCACTGAACGCAACTGATAAGCTCTTGACTATCTCTCCGGCAGTTGCTGATGCGGAATACACAGTTCCGAAGGATGTTCTGGGACTCTTTGCTTACGAATATGTTGGCGATGCAGCCATGGCTGACTATGACTCTGCAGATGAAATTGCAAAAGCAGTAACAACAATCAAGGTTGAGGGCAAGGCTACACTTACATCTATCGATGTAACAGGTGCGACTGAACTTGCACTTCTTCAGGCTGATTGTCGTGCAGAAATAGACGGAAACAGTGTTACTGACGAATCACTCGGTACTGTTTGCACAGGACTTTCAAGTGGCAATTCAGATGCAGGCGATGTAATTGGTCAGAACCTTCCTAATGCTGACACTAATGAAACAGGCATAGCTGTACTGGCTGCTGGCGCTGTTGCGGGTGAAGTTGTTCATGACATGGTTGCCAACACAGATGTACACAACCACTACTGTAAGTATGGCGACAAGTATGACAATTCTTTCGAATCCCATACTTTCGTAGCTGACAAGGCTACAGGAACACATAAATGTGAATGCGGTCTGACAGATCTTGATTATTATAATGCTAAGGATACAGAACATTATAATAAAATTCATGATTTTTCAGACGAGACACATCTTTGCTCAACATGTGGAGCGTATAACAAGGTTCTCCATGACGATAAGGATAATCTGACATATACAAGGACAGCTAACGGTCATTCAGTTTCATGCAAGGGTGAAAAGTGTAAGTATACAGAAGCTGAAACTGCTCATGTATGGGATGTAAACGTTAAGGACAATGATCTGACTGTTGCAGGTATAAAAATTCCGGTAAATTCACATTACTGTACAGTTTGCGGTTATGTAAATGAGACAGCTAAGCACGACTACAGCTACATTTATCAGCCTGTAAAGAATGCTAAAACTGGCGCATATGAAATGAAAATTGTTGAAGCACCTACTGGCACAACAGGCGTTGTTTGTGTTTGCGGCAAGAGAATTGATACTCATACAGATGCAAGCCATACATGGAAGATGGAAAATGGTTTCCATTACTGTATCTGTGGTGAAACATCTGATGAACACGCATATAACTATGCATATGACGAAAACGGTAAGCTTGTTAAGGCAACAGAGGCTAATAAATTGACAGGTGTTATCTGTGGATGTGGCAATGTTGATCCAAACCATACAACTGGTGGTCACAAAGCTAACCATATTGATACAGACAAGCATCAGCATCTTTGCTCATGCGGCGCTGTAGTTGATGGTCAGCATAGCTATGAAGCCAAGAATGGTCATCATACATGTGCTTGCGGCGATGTGGATGATACAAAGCATACTTTTAACAAGGTTTACAGAGAAGCAGCAGATAAAAATGGTGCTCCTAATCTTGTAGAAGCTAATTCTGAAGGTGTAGCAGAAGAAACTACTGAAGTTGGATGTATTTGTGCATGTGGTGCTGTAGATAGCAATCATGTTCACAAATATACAATTGGTGACAAGACTAACTCAAAGGATTACTGTACATGCGGTGCTGTTTCTGATAGTCATACATACGCTGAAGGCAGCAATAAGTGTAAAGTTTGTGGTTACCTTAAGGATCACGAACATACATTAAACAGTGATTGTAAGTGTACAGATGAAGACTGCGGCAAATATGTTCACACATGGAAAGCAGTTGCAGGCAAGGGATATCACATTTGTACAGTATGTGGCGTTAAGTCAAATGCTGGAACAGAGTCAGTTGCAGGCGTTAATCCACATACATATGTTGCTGATAAGACAACACATAAACATGTTTGTGTGTGCGGCGCTGTAAGTGATACACATACATACGGCGATACAGGCGCAGCTCAGTGCGTATGCCAGGAATGCGGATTTGATAATCATAAAATTGTAGTTGGTGATAATCCAAAGACAACTGATGTTGAGGAAAAGCACTACTGCAAAACGTGTGATACTGACTTCTCAGATAAGCATACATTTGACCGAGTTTATAATGCTGAGGGTAAATTGGAAATAGCAGCTGACAACAATGGTCTTGTTTGTGAGTGTAAAGAAGTAAAGGATCATGACTGTAAGTTCTCAGTTAACAGAACAACAGACAGTGCTGAACTTTGTGCTTGTGGTAAGGTTCTTGAACATGACATTATCATTGACAGCACAAATGGTACACAGCATAAGTGCTCACATGAGGGTTGTGCATTAGCAGCTTCAGCTCATAAGCCTGTTAATGGCTTCTGTGAATGCGGTGCTGTAGATCCAACATTTGAATTCAGCAAGGGTACTACAATTGCCTCAATTAAAAAAGATAGTAATAATACTCTTAATCCAGGATCACTTAAGGAAAAATATACAACAGCATATATTGTAAAGCTTGCTAAAGCACAGGAAGCTGTTCTTGCTTATAATTCTGCTGATGCTGTAGAAGGTGTGAAATCTGCTAAGACAGCTGATGAACAGGCAGCATTTAAGGCTCTTGTTGCTGACTACCTTGCAGTTGTAGCTGACAAGGAAAATAATAAGGCTGCAAGCTCTGTAACAGCAGCTCTTGCAACAGGCAATGATACTTACGGCGAGATCGTTAAAGTTGATAACGATTTTACACAGTATGGTAAGGTTGGTTCTACTGTAACAATTACAGCAGTAGCCAAGGATGGCTATGTATTCGACGGCTGGTATGGCACTGCAGCTGCTAACACAGCTAAGATCAGCAGCGATGCTTCATATGAGGCAACAATCGCTGACGGTGCTACAACATACTATGCTAAGTTTGTTGAAAACACAAAGGTTCAGATCAGATTCGATAAGGGTCTGTCATATGCAACAAAGGATCCAAGTGATACTGCGAACTGGACAGAAGTTAAGAACCTTTCAACTCCAAGCTTTGCTCTTGGTACAACTCTTTATGTAAAGGTTACAGCCCTTGGCGGTGAAACACTCATCGGTATCAAGGATTCAACTGGCAATTACAGAACATACAACTTTGCTACAGTAGGTACAGATAATGACTGCTACAGCTTTAAGGTAACAGCTGCTGATTCACTCGGCTATGACACATTCTCAGAACCAGCAGACGGAAAGTATATCGCATTCAAGGTTGGTGGCAAGGTAGTTTCAGCTGCTGAGTGTGCAAACGGCAACGCAGTTGCAGCAGGTATCGTTCCAGCTGACCCAACTCAGGATGGTCATACATTTGCTGGCTGGTACTATGAAAGTGATGCTAAGAAAACAGTTGTAAGACTTAAGACACTTGCAGAGTCAGGCGTTCTCGTTCCTAAGTTTGACAAGATTACTGGACTTAAGGTTGAGGTTGAAAACGGTTACTTTGGTAAGGGTTATGGCGACAAAACATACTCATACGGTGATACAACAGTTATCACAGCTGATGAAAAGAATGCAGAAGGCAAGTACTTCTCAGGCTGGTATGTAGATGGCGTTAAGGTTACAACTGAGCGTACAACAATGATTACTGTAACAGGTAACATTAAGTATGTTGCAAGATATGATCTTGATGAGCCAATGGCAGATACATCATTCGTATCACTCTCAGCAGAGAGAAAGACTGTTGATGCTGGCTACCAGGTAGTAGTATTCAACTCAACAAGAACAATGGCAACAGATTGTAAGGTTCTCCAGTCTGGTATCGTTTACACAACTAAGGACGGTACAGTTGTAAGCGACCTCAAATTCGATAACTCAGCAGTAAGCAAGAAGTACAGTGATACAGATAAGAGAATCGGTACTTATGCACTTACACTTAACCTGAAGAGCGCAGCTGCTCAGAAGGCTACAGTATATGCAAGAGCATATGTTCTTTATACTGACGCAAATGGCGTACAGCAGGCTGAATACTCAGATATGATAGCTGTTGCTCCATTAGCATAATTGAAAGGTGGAAGAATTTACAATGAAGAAGTTTTTTGAAGAAGCAGAAATCGAAGTTGTAAAGTTCAGCGTTGCTGATGTTATTACAACAAGCGTTGAGATCAGTGACTCACTTGAGCAACCAGATTTCAACAGCGACATTGATGATCTTTAATCTTTAACTGATTAGGTTATCTAATTGAACAGGCAGGCAGATATTTCTGCCTGCCTGTTTTTATTTTTTATGGTGGTGATTTTATTTTTAAGATTAAAATTGCGGATCTTGTAATTGGTATAGAGAACAAGTATCCTTATGTTAAAGATTTTTGTCAGAATTATCTTGTTGACTGTGAATATGAAGATATGCGTGTTTCAGCGCCGGATTCTGAAATAAAGAAGGAATATGAAAATGGCGGCGGAAGCTTTTCTGAGGGCTATTGTGAGAGCATTTGCGTCTATCGTGAAATAAGCAAGAAAATGATTGATTTTGATGGCTTCCTGTTTCATGCGTCTGTTGTTGCAGTGGATGGAAAAGCCTATGCGTTTGCAGCAAAATCAGGTACGGGAAAGTCAACACATACTAATCTCTGGCTCAGACATTTTGGTGAACGTGCAGTTATTGTTAACGGTGATAAACCGATTTTCCGGTGTATAGAAAATGAATTTGTTGCATATGGTACTCCATGGTGCGGAAAAGAACGTCTTGAAACAAATATGAGCGCACCCGTTAAGTCAATTTGCTTTATTGAGAGGGGTACTGAAAACCATATTGTGAGAGCAGACAGCAGTGAAATATGCCGAAGAATATTTAATCAGTTTATTATGCCTGATGACCCCTTGAAACGTGTCCGTTTTTTAGGTATAATAGAGAAGATGATTAAACAGGTGCCGGTTTATGTGCTAAACTGTAATATCTCTGATGATGCGGTTGTAACAGCATATAATATGATGGCGGAATAGATACAGACGGAGGTAAATATGAAAATAAGAGAGGGCTTTTTGCTGCACACAATGGATAAGGATTATGTTGCCGTTCCTGTAGGAAAAACTGCTGAGCAATTTAATGGAATGGTCAGACTTAACGAAACAGGCGCATTTGTCTGGAAACAGCTTGAAAAGGACTGTAGTCGTGATGAGATCGTTGAAGCAGTCTGCGGTGAGTACGATGTCGATGAGCAGACAGCAGGAAAAAGCGTTGACGCTGTTATACAGAAGCTTCGAGAGGAGAATATAATTGAATGAGCAGCCTTTCGGAGGAGCTGAATAAAAACGGTTATGTGATCTCACCAACTGTCGGAGACAGCATGTATCCGCTGTTGAACACGAGGAGGGATCATGTTATGATAAGACGTGTGTCCGGCGAAAGACTGAAAAAGAATGACCTGCCACTTTATCAGAGACCAAGCGGACAGTATGTTCTGCACAGAATAATACGAGTTCGTGATAACTGTTACTATACAAGAGGTGACAACAGGACAGGTCTGGAAAAGGTGCCGCAAGAATGGGTTCTCGGAGTCGTTACAAGCTTTTGCCGAAAGGGAAAGGAGTTCAGTGCGGATTCCAGAGGATACAGGTTTTATTCATGGATCTGGGGAATTATCTATCCGGTCAGATGGCTGGGTATCAAGACAAAAAGATTTTTCAGAAAGCTTGCAGGGAAAATGAGGAGCGTTGATTGATGAAAAGCAGTGAAGAGTATCTTGTACATCTTTTGAGGAGTGTTCTTTTGGGGGAAAAGCCGCAGGAAAAGCCGGATGGTTTTTCTTTTGGCGAGGTTTATAGGACTTCTGCTTTTCACAATGTTGACAGCATGGCGTTTTACGGTATTGACCGGCTTGAGGTTAAACCGGATGAAAAGCTTTATAATGAATGGAAACGAAAAAAGGATCAGTGTATAATACTGTCATTTAACCAGCTTCACCAGTGCGGTGAAATAGTAAAGAAATTTCGTGAAAATAACATTAAGACAATGCCGCTGAAAGGAAGTCTTTTAAAGGAGATGTATCCGAGTCCGGAATATCGTCAGATGGCGGATGTGGATCTTCTTATTGAAAGCGATAAGGCACAGAAAGCTCAGCAGCTTATGCACAGCATGGGTTATACAACAAGGATATTCGGCAATGAAAGCGTTGATGAGTATTCTCTGCCGCCTTATATGAATGTTGAAATACACAGCAGAATGGTTGCTGTTGAGTATAAGTATTCATGGTATTATGACGATATCTGGGATAAGGTGATCGAGGACAGGGATGAGAATGGGAATCCGAGTGGGCAGTATCATCTCAGCTGGAATGATTATTACATATACCTGCTTGTTCATACAGCAAAGCATTTTGAACACTGTGGAACAGGGATACGTTCCTTTATGGATATATTTGTTTTTATGAGGAAACACAGGGCGGATATCGATGATGAATACATAGATAATGAACTGAAAAAGCTTGATTTGTGTGAATTCAGGAAAATGGCTGAAAAGCTTGCATATATATGGTTTGGCGATGAGGAGTATGATGAAAAGAGTCGTGAAATGGAAAAGTATGTATTCTCAAGTGGCGCATACGGGACTTTTTCTCAGAAAATCGAAAACCATATAAATGATATCAAGGACGAAAATACTACGATCGGAAAGGCGAAAGTAAAATATTTCTTCAGCAGAACTTTCCTGAAATATGAGTATATGTGCGGTCACTACACAATACTGAGAAAAGTTCCGGTTTTGCTTCCTTTCTGCTGGATACACAGACTGGCTTATGCGCTTATCCACAAGAGCGGAAGGGTTCGGTCTGAGATTGATAATATAAATAAAATAAAGTGAAGAGGCAGAGGCTGTTATTATAATACAGCTTCTGCCTTTTCGCAGATTATGAGCGTTTATGATCGAAAAAAGCAGAGAAAAGAGATACAAAAACTATTGACAAGTGTGCATAAATTGTGTTAAAATTATATTATATAAATATACGCTAAAAAATTCAGGAGGGGAATTATATTGCCCATAAAGAGAAAATTATCAGCTGTTGCTTCAGCAGCTATTGCAGCTGCTTCGGTATTCAGCGGGGCGTATGCGGATGATTTGCAGCCATACAGCATTATGGTGGGAGATATAAACCGTGACAATACAGTCAATGTATCTGACGTTGTTGCCATGAGTTACTGTCTTACCGGAAAGGCAGTTCTTATAGCTGACGACCTTGATTATGCAGATATGAACATGGATGGGTATGTTGATTTGTTTGACCTTGTTCTGCTTAGAAAGACGGTCATAGGACTTCGTGAGATAAAGTATATACAACATGTACCGGCCGATCCTGTCGACCCGACTCTGCCTTCATATGATCCGACTGAGGAGACTGTTGAGATTCCTACAGAGCCGGCAACAGAACTGCCGACAGAACCGCTTCCGACTGACCCTACAGAGCCGCCGGTTACAACGACTGCACCTGTTACAACGACAGAGCCGACTGTGACAACAACTGTAAAACAGCTTGATATTACAGATATGCCGTCTGAGTATGAATACGCTCTTGACTGGGTATGGGAGAACAGAATCCAGAAAGAGGATTCAACAGGAAGATGGAATACAATTTTTGATCAGATTGATGCTGGCAACGGAACGCTTAACTATGTTGTAAGATGGCAGTCATATAAAACCCTGAGTCTTGAACAGAGACAGCAGTTTGCTGAAATGATTGAAAATTCTGTCAATGCATGGACTGATTACCTTGTAGGCTATGACGGCTGGGCGTATGACCATATTGATGTAAAAATTGTCGGCTGGGCAGTGCTTGACGAAAGCACAATACTTGACAGACAGCCGGATGAAATAATTTATACCGATCTGACCGATTATGACAGCAGCGGAGACACTTCAAACGGAAGAGAAGAAATCCCTGACAAGCTGCCAAACGCTCCTGATGAGCTTTCAAGAATGTATCACTACAGCACAGGCATAGGCTTTGACTATCCGGGCGGTCTTGACAAGCGTTTTGATATGTATATGTGGGCAACACAGGGCTGGCCTGATATCGGCGGATGCGGAGGCGACTGGGGACAACGTCTTTCTGACAACGCTTATCTCAATATGCTTGACGGAACAGGAGTTCATGTATTCGAGCATGAGCTTGGTCATGGCTTCGGCATAACTGACTTTTACGGCGGAGAGGGAGAAAGCAACGGTTTCCCACCGGGAGGATTCCCTGAGCCGACAATTATGATGGCTGGAAATTCAGCTGAAATTACAAATTATGATGGCTGGCAGCTAAGATATATCTGGAGCAAAATTAAAGACCAGACAAACAGCAGCGGCGAAAACAGATTCAAATAACGATTCAGTAAAATAACAACCTATACAAAATCTATTACAGTGTTTTGCTGGACATAATGACAATAACGTAAAAAGCTGCGGATATTGTTTAAGAATGCTGCACAGGACTAAAAAGGCTCTGTGCAGCATTCTATTTGGAGTATACCGGCAAAATAATACGATATGGCAGTTTTATATTCATATGCGTTTGTAGCTTTTGACTAATACATTAAAAAGCTGTTTGTAGACTTTAAACAAAATTAAGAATAATTTATAAAAGGTATTTGATTTTTTTGCTAAATGTAGTATAATAATTAGGTAAGATGTTTTTGTTTCCGGATGCGTATCAGAAAAATGTATATTCCGGACGGTATTTAAAATTGTGCGTTATAATTATTTTTGAATAAAATTTGATGTAGCTTTTGCATTTTGAGCGTTCTGGCTACTATTTTGAAAATGGATTGGAGCTATAGATATGAAAGAGCCTATTAACATAGCAGTAATTGTTGCGGGTATTGACGAGGAATATCAGAATAACATCCTGCTGGGTATTCAGGATTTTGCAGCAGGTCATAATATAAACATCAGCTATTTTATCGCTTTTGGCGGAATTCTGAAAAATAAACGTCATGACGCCGGCGAATTCAACATATACAATCTGACAAACTTTAATAAATTTGACGGAGTAATTCTGCTTACAAACACCATATCATCACCCAAAATAACTGATGAGCTGACTGAGCGCATAAATAAGGCAGGAATACCGGCAGCCTGTGTAGACAACAATCTCAGTGACTTTTATTACATAGGAATAGACAATTTCAAGGCTATGGAGGAAATGGTTGAACATGTTGTCGGCTATCATGGAGTTAAAACTATAAATTATATTTCCGGCCCTGAGGATAATCCGGAGAGTATATTAAGGCTTAAAGCATATAAGAGCGTTCTGGAGAAACACAATATACCTATAGACGAAAACAGGATATATCATGGCTTTTTCAGAGGACAGGATGCAAGAGCGGCTATAAATGAATTTCTGCATTCCGATATGGAATTTCCTGAGGCTATAATCTGCGCAAACGATGCAATGGCTCTTTCAGCGGTTATAGAGCTTGAAAAGGAAGGCAAGAAAATACCGGAGGATGTGATCGTAACCGGCTTTGACAATATATATGCAGCAAGAAATTATTACCCTGCCGTTTCGTCTGTGAAGCGTCCGCTCAGACTTTCTGGTTATACAGCTGCGAGGATGGTCTATCATGCAATAATAGGTGAGCAGTGTGAAAAAGCAGCCATACTTGATACAGAATGCATATTTACGGAAAGCTGCGGCTGCACAAGCAGAAATTATGAGGACGATATTGTTGAATTCAGAAAATCCTGCTATAGGTCGATTGAAACGTATAATATCGGAGTTCCAATTATAAATAGAATGTACTGCGAATTTGAGGAATGTCTTACAATTGAAGAATGTATAGACGTTCTGAAACGCTTTGTGGACAATATTAACTGCGAAAAATTTGTGTTCTGCCTTTGTGAGGACTGGCTTGCCGGATATGATGACTTTGACTATGAACATGATGATGAAAGCGACAAGTATACAAAGATAGGCTATACAGAAAATGTCGATGTGATTCTTGACTACGAAAATGGTAGATTCAAGGGGAAAAGTTCGTTTAAGTCATCCGAGATGCTTCCGGATCTTTATGTCAAATCGGATAAGAGCAATCACTATTTCTTTGTTCCTGTTCATTTTCGTGAAAGATGTCTGGGTTACTGTGTAATAAAAAACAGTAATTTCCCGATGGAAAGCGGACTTTTCCAGACCTGGATCACCAATGTCTGTAACGCTGTTGAAAACATAAGAAAGATCGTTTGTCTGGACAAAATGGTAAATAAGCTTGACAGACTCTCAATAATTGATCCGCTTTGCCAGATATATAATAGAAACGGTTTCAATAAAAATGCAAGAGCTATTTATCAGACATGTATTGCTGAAAAAAGAGAAGTCATGGTTATGTTTATTGATATGGACGGACTCAAGTACATAAATGACCGTTTCGGACATAACGACGGAGATTATGCTCTTCAGCAGATATCAATTATAATCAGGAATTCCTGTGACAGAAATGAGATTTTTGCAAGATACGGCGGAGATGAATTTATAATTTTTGCCGACCATCATTCTGATGAGGATGCAAAAAGGCTTGTTAACAAAATATATGAAAATACCAAGAAATTCAATCGGATATCCGATAAACCGTATGCGATAGATGCAAGCATCGGCTACATAATAACAAATGTTGACGAACAGATTTCGCTCAGCAAGGTTATTTCCATGGCTGATCAGACCATGTATGAAAACAAGAAGCGCCGTAAGGAGGAAAGACTTGCTGCGGGATTGGAAAGCTTCATCAGATGATCCACAGCAGTGTACGAAAGTGCGTTTGTCTTTAAAGTCAGATCTGCATAACTGAGACAGACTGCGGCGTAAGAGTTGAGAAGTATAGATAACAGGAGGGAGATTATCATGAGATTATTAAAGAAGCTGTCAGCGGCGGCTTTAAGTGTGTGCAGTGCGGCAATGTATCTTGCTTCACCGCTTTCAACAATGACTCAGAGAGTTTATGCGGCGGAGGATTATGAGAATTTTGCAAAGGCTCTGCAATATTCGATCTATTTTTATGATTCAAATATGTGCGGTACTGACGTAAGTGAAAATTCACGCTTTACATGGCGTGGCGACTGTCATACTTATGATGCACAGCTTCCGCTTGATACAGATAATACAAATCTTTCAGCGGATCAGATAGAGAAATACAGATCAGCGCTTGATCCTGACGGTGACGGCTATGTGGACGTTTCAGGCGGTTTCCATGACGCAGGCGATCATGTCAAGTTCGGAATGCCTGAGGCATATTCAGGTTCAACACTTGGCTGGGGATATTATGAATTCAGAGATTCCTATAAAAAAACTGGTCAGGACGATCACATAGAAACCGTTCTGAGGTATTTCAATGACTATTTCATGAAATGTACATTCCTGGATTCAAACGGCGATGTTGCAGCATTCTGCTATCAGGTCGGAGACGGAGATATTGATCACAGCTACTGGAATGCTCCTGAGATCGACAGCATGAAGAGAGAGGCATTTTTCCTTACAGCTGAAAAGCCTCAGACTGATTATGTTGCTTCGACAGCGGCTTCACTTGCTGCAAACTATCTCAATTTTAAGGATACAGATGCAGAGTATGCTCAGAAATCCCTTGATTATGCAAAAGCGCTTTTTAAGTTTGCACAGACAAATGAAAAGCAGCTAAGCGATAATACGGATGGTCCTAAGTCGTATTATCGTTCATCAAAATGGGAGGATGATTACTGTTGGGCAGCCATGTGGATGTACAAGGCAACTGGAGATACAAACTATCTTGACGAGGCGCTTGGAGTACTTGGCAATGATTATTACGCTCCTCCGACATATGTTCACTGCTGGAATGATGTCTGGACTGGTGCAATGTGCCTGATTTCAGAAGAAAATGATAAGGACAGCACTATAATTGACAGATACAGAACCATAAGCGGAAAAAGTGAATATGAAATAACTGACTTCTGGAGTCAGATACAGAAGCAGATAGAAAACTGCATGAGCGGAAGTCTTGGAACGCTTTCTCCTCAGGGATACTTCTACCTTGATACATGGGGCTCGGCAAGATATAATACAGCTGCACAGCTTGCAGCGCTTGTCTATGACAAATACAATGGAAACGGCAGTGCTACAAAGTATGGCGAATGGGCAAAGGGACAGATGGAGTATCTGCTGGGAAATAATACAGCCGGAACGGCGTATGTTGTAGGCTATAATGAAAATGCTGTAAAGTATCCTCATCACAGAGCAGCTTCAGGACTGACAATGGCTGAGGATACGAGAGAGCAGAAACATGTGCTTTACGGTGCGCTTGTAGGCGGTCCTGACGCAAACGATCTTCATAAGGACGTTACAAGTGACTGGATATACAATGAGGTAACAATTGACTATAATGCGGCGTTTGTAGGAGCATGCGCAGGACTTTATGATCTTTTCGGAGATGAGTCAATGCAGGTAACGCCGGACTTTCCGCCTCCGGACAAGAGCAGCGGCGGAGAAGAGGGCGGAAACAGCTACTGGGTAGAGGGAATTGTTTCAAACCAGTCACAGGCAGGAGGAATAGGCTGTACAGACCTTACAATGTATGTCTATACGGATTCTGTTGAAGCTAAAAAGGATATTTCAGTAAGGTATTATTTCGATACAAAGGGCATGGACAGTCTTTCTGCTATACAGATGCGTGAGACCTATGATCAGGCTCAGATGGAAACGGAATATGACGGCGTTCTTACAGGACCTAAGCAGTATAAGGACAGTATTTACTATATTGAGGTTACATGGGACGGCTATGCTATTGCCAATTCCAACAAGAAATATCAGCTCCAGATAGGCGCATGGAGTACTCCATGGGATACGTCAGACGACTGGAGTATGCAGGATATGCTTGAGGTAGACAGCAGTAGCTATAACGGCTACAGCGGAGAGATGCAGAAAGCACCTAATATTTGTGTTTATTCAAATGGTGTTCTGATCGGCGGCACAGAGCCTGATGGAACAACTCCAGTTACAACAACAGCCGGGGATATAAATAAGGACGGAAGTGTGAATGTTGCCGATCTGGTAATATTACAGAAGTACCTTGTCAATATTGATGTAAAGATCTCAGATACTAAGGCGGCGGATGTTGACGGAAACGGAAAGGTGAATGTATTTGATGCTGTTAAGCTGAGAGGAATGCTTATAAAGTAGAGCATTTTATTGAACACGCTCTAAATGAAAAACGGATGGCTGTCAGGTCATCCGTTTTCTTGGTATTGCTTGTATATGTTTATTTGTTTTTGGGGATCTCTGCATGTCATAAGCTCCGACATAAGACACACTCCTCTTGCACCTGCATTGAGCGGCTCATGAAAGTTGCCTTCGCATATTCCGCCGATTGCAAAAACCGGTATGCCGACAACGCTTATAACACTCCTGAGGAATTCGATCCCTCTCGGCGCAAGACCTTTTTTGCAGTCTGTGGCATAGATATGACCGGCTATCAGATAATCTGCTCCAAGTTTTTCGGCTTTTATAGCATCTTCCGGAGAATGGACAGATACGCCGACTCTTTTTATCTTCTCAGGTCTGTCATTTTTCTCTATATCGGTAAGCGTAAGATGAACATTTTCTATGCCAAGTTTCAGTGCTATGTGAGGACGATTAAGAGACAAAATGGCTTTTGAGTTTTTAGATTCTTTTATAATTTCAGCAGCGAGATTTTCGTATTCAGCATCTGTCAGATCCTTTTCACGAAGTATAACTAAAAATGGCTGTGAATTTATAAGTATTCTTACTCTGTCAGTGAAGCAATCCTGACAGAGCTTTCTGTTTGTAACGGCAATTACCATCATTAAACCCTTACATAGTCGGTGAAAACAGGCTGGAGTCCCTTTTCAAACATTGAGTTTCTTACCTCGTCAACGCTTCTTGGATCAGAAATTTCAAACTGTTCGTCACCCTTCTGCTCATTGTTGCCATGACCGCCAATGCCGACCTTTACTCCGGCTGAAATTTTTGTTGCAGCAAGTCCGACAACGTTATCCCTGAAACCTGCACGTTCACGGGTTGAAATTGTAATTCCGGCGTAAGGCATAAAGAGTCTGTATGCAAGCATTACCTGCAAAAGCTGAGTTTCATGCACATCGTTCGGATTATTGTCAGCATTGTTTATATATGGACGCAGACGTGGAAGTGAGTAGGAGATTTCTGCCCAGGGATACTTCTGCTGAATAAAGAAAGCATGAAGTCCGGCTGCATAGGCATCCTTTCTGAAATCGCTCAGACCGAGAAGTGAACCGAATGCAACGCCTCTCATTCCACCCATAAGAGCACGTTCCTGCGCATTGAAACGGTATGGAAAAACTCTCTTAGGACCTCTTAAATGAACCTCCTCATATTTTACTGGATTATAGGTTTCCTGATAAACGCTTACAAAGTCAGCGCCAGCTTCCTTGATCATGGCGTATTCGTCAGAATTCATCGGGTAAACCTCTATTCCGATTGTTGAAAAGTATTTTTTTGCAAGCCTTACAGCATCGGCGATATATTCAACAGGAGAAGCGGTCTTGGATTCACCGGTCAGGAGAAGTATTTCACGAAGCCCTGTTTCTGCAATTGTCTTATATTCAGCTTCAATTTCTTCCATGGAGAGTTTTCCTCTGTGGATTTTGTTGGAACAGTTAAAGCCGCAGTAAATGCAGTAATTTTCGCAGTAGTTGGCAATATAGAGAGGAGTGAACATGCATACTGTATTTCCGAAATGCTTTGCGGTTTCAAGTTTTGCTTTCTGTGCCATTTTTTCGAGCATAGGCTGTGCGGCAGGGGAGAGCAGAACTGCGAGATCGTCAGTGTCAAGGCTGTCCTTGCAGAGGACGTTTCTGACATCAGCGGCAGTATATCGGTTGTAGTCATAATCATCCACCATTTTCAGGACTTTGTTCATAATTGAAGGGTCAATCTGTTCCATTCCCTCCATGTATTCCATATGATTGGTTTCACGAATTTTTATCATCTTTTAGTCCTCCAGAAAACCAGTAAGCGGACTTGAAGCTTCTGCCCTGTGCTCCAGAACACGTCCCATACCTGCAAGATAAGCGGCTCTTCCGGCTTCTATAGCTGATTTGAATGCGGAGGCCATAAGCGCTACATTTCCGGCAGTTGCAATAGCGGTATTTGCCATGACCGCTGCACATCCCATTTCCATAGCCTCACATGCCTGAGACGGTCTGCCTATTCCTGCGTCAACGATAACAGGAAGATCTATTTCATCAACGAGTATCTTTATAAAGTCTTTTGTGCAAAGACCCTTGTTGCTGCCGATCGGTGAAGCAAGCGGCATTACAGCTGCTGCACCGGCATTTACAAGCTCTCTTGCAGCGTTAAGGTCAGGATACATGTAAGGCATCACTATGAAGTTTTCCTTTGCAAGCATCTGTGTTGCCTTTATGGTTTCGTAGTTATCAGGCAGGAGATATTTTGTATCTCTTATAACCTCAACCTTTACAAAATCACCGCAGCCAAGCTCTCTTGCAAGTCTTGCAATTTTCAGTGCTTCTTCGGCTGTTCTTGCACCGCTTGTGTTAGGCAGAAGTGTGATTCCTTCCGGAATATAGTCGATGATGCTGTCGCTGCTTCCGGAATCAGCACGTCTGACAGCGATTGTTGCCATTTCAACACCGGCATTCTCAATTACTGTCTTTGTCATATCCATTGAAAATTTACCGGAGCCTAAAATAAAACGTGAATTGAATTCGTGTCCTCCGATAATAAGCTTGTCATTATTCATTTTCTTTTTACTCCTTTTTATGGCTCGTCAATTCCCATGATAAGCCTTAAAATCATATTTGCTTCATGTCCTGCACAGACTGAAACCCTTGGCGACATAAGTCCGTTTCCGGGCTTTGCAGCGCTTTCAAGGTCACCGCATATATAAAGCGACGGTGTTATTCTGCGTGTCTGTATTGTGTTGGAGCTGCTGAATCCAGCCATTCCTGAGCCGCATACAAGCTTTTTTTCCGGCAGTCTTGACAGAACCGTCTCTGTCAGCATTGCCTTTGCTTGCGGGTCGTCAAACGCCTCACAGATTATGTCGCAGTCAGAAAGCAGCTTCACAGCGTTTTCCTCTGTAATTCTTTCTGTTATGCCGACAGCCTCCGTAAATGGATTAATGTCCCTTATCTGTTCGCACAGGGCGTCTGATTTGAACATTCCGAGATGGCGCACATAGTAGCTTTGGCGGTTTAAATTGCTTGGCTCAACCATGTCAAAATCAATGAGCTTTAAATAGCCTACTCCGGTTCTTGCAAGCATTACAGCTATATTTGAACCGAGTCCGCCAAGTCCGCAGACAGCAACTCTTGCGGATTTTACCTTTTCATGTACCTGTGGCGTGTGCCTGGCAGCCATCATGCTTTCAAGCTCTTCTCTTGACGGCATGACTCCCTTTTTTATGATGCTTACAATATCGCCGTCACTTAAAGGCATATCGCAGGAGGTCTGAAAGCCGTTTATAATTGTTATGCAGTCATCTGAAAAGCTTCTGTTACGCAGTTCAAAAAGGGTTTCGCAGTCTGTGCTGACCGGTTTTCCGTTAAGAGTTATATTCATCAGCCGCCTCCTACAAAGCTTACGACCTCAAGGCTGTCCTCATTATTTACAATAGTCTGGCTGTAATCAGCTTTTGGAATTATTTCTCCGTTTTTCATAACAGCAATTTTTCTGATGTCAAAGCCCTGTGATTCCATAAGATCGTCAAGAGTAATTTCCTGTTCAAGCGCAACTTCCTTGCCGTTTATTTTCATTTTAACACCTCCTGGTTATCTCCAAAAATGCAAAAAAGGGGCGGCACCCGTGGTGGTGCTCCCCTTTCATTCCGAAGATTACAAATATAAATTACAGTATTATTATACCTTGTCTTTTGTTTTTTGTCAACAGTTAATTTGTGGTCAGTATTATTCAACGGAATTTATGAACATGTCATATATTCTGCGGATAGCCTCGTCAAAATCTTCTTCGCCGATTCCGATTATAACGTTAAGCTCGCTTGAACCCTGGTCGATCATCTTGACATTTATTCTTGCATGAGCCATAGAAGCGAAGATTCTCGCAGCAGTACCTCTTGTTCTTCTCATTCCACGTCCAACGACAGCAAGCATTGCTATGCCCTTTTCAAGCTCTATATGGTCAGGAGCAACGCACTTCCTGATTTTTGAAATAACCTCATCCTCTTTGCCTTCGATTTCGCTGTAAGGAAAGATCAGGGAAAGTGTGTCAATTCCTGAAGGCATGTGTTCAATTGAAATGCCGTAGTCCTCAAGAATCTGGAGAACCTTTACGCAGAAGCCAAGCTCACTGTTCATCATGGCTTTTTCAATGTTTATTGCAGCAAAGCCTTTCTTTCCGGCAATGCCTGTTATTGTGTACTTGTTCATCTCATCATCCGGAACTTCAGAAACGATCATAGTGCCGCTGTCCTCCGGACGGTTTGTATTCTTGATATTGATAGGGATTCCTGCTGTCCTTACCGGGAAGATAGCGTCCTCATGAAGAACCGTTGCGCCCATGTATGAAAGCTCTCTCAGCTCCTTGTAGGTTATAACGTTTATTGCTTTCGGATTGTCAACAATTCTCGGGTCTGAAACAAGGAAGCCTGAAACATCAGTCCAGTTTTCATATACCTCTGCCTTTACTGCGCTTGCAATGATCGAACCTGTAACGTCAGAGCCGCCTCTTGAAAATGTTCTTACAACTCCGTTTTCGTCAGCGCCGTAAAATCCCGGAATTACAGCCGCTTCAACATTTTTGAGTCTTGCACGAAGCTTTGGCTGGGTTTTGTCGTTATTGAATGTGCCGTCCTCGTCAAATACAATAACGTCAGCTGCGTCAATAAACTCAAATCCAAGAAGCTTTGCAATTATAATGCCGTTTAAGTATTCCCCGCGGCTTGCAGCGTATTCGCTTCCTGCCTTCTGTTCAATATTTTTCTTGATTATCTCAAATTCATGTTCAAGTGAAAGATTTATGTCAAGTTCTTCGATAATGCCGTTGTATCTTTCAGCAATTGCCTGAAAGGCATTGTTTATGCTCTTGTTTTCCATAGCAAGCTTGTTGCAGTTATAGAGCATATCTGTAACCTTGATATCATCGGAAAATCTTTTTCCCGGAGCAGACGGTACAACAAATCTGCGCTTGCTGTCGCTTTTTATAATGTTGGCGGCCTTTGTGATCTGCTTTGCATCTGCAAGACTGCTTCCGCCGAATTTTACTACTCTGACATTCATATTAGTTTCTCCTTAAATCCGTTTTTCATAACTATATTAGTATATGATATTTATGGAAAAAAATCAAGAGTAATAGATTACAAATTATCGTCTGATATTTCGTGTTCTTTTGGTGAATACGCTTGTATTTCTCTGACGGACAATTCAAACAGCTTATCAATTGACTGCGTCAGGGCAAAAAAAGAGCTATGCAAAAAACTGCATAGCCTGAAAAGATAAAGATATAGAGGGGGAATTAAAGCAAAACCGGGCAATTATGATTATAGCTGCGCAAGCTGTTAGAACTTGTTCACATAGGATTTGTGCATAGATTTTCGAGTATAATTTGAATGAGAACAAGGCGAAAATTTATAGGCATACTGACGTATGGCAAGAATTTTTAACGCAGTTATCAGACAAATTTGCCGAAAAGATATGTGCAATAGCCTATGTGAACAAGTTCTTAATTGTACGGCAATTGCCATTAAGGATCGCAGGGAGTAGTCTTCCCTTATCCATGACTGTATTATATCAGTTTATCCTTAAAATAACCTTAAAGGCAAATGATAATCATGAAAGTTTCTGTTTTATTTCTGTTTCATCGGAGATTTTCTGTTCAGATTCAGCAGAACGCTTTTTGAAGATTCCTTTAAAATACGGTTCACATTTTCCGCAAAGCTCAGAAAATCCATAGGCAGCCAGAGGTATGAAAAGTGTAAAATACGTTATGTTATACTGCGGCATTGCTTCAAACAGAAGATGATACAGGAAACCTCCGAGGAACAGGAGAGGAAGTACAAGACAGAAAATGTTGTTTCTGAAGTCTTTTTTTATTATTATCAGGAAAACGCCGGCTGTTCCAAACAGGAAGAGCAGTGACTGATAAATATTGGCGAAATCTTCTGTAAATGTTCCGGCATTACCATAGTACATGCTTCTTACAAATTCGGGCATTTCAGTGTTCTTTGATGGTCTTGTTTCACTTATCCATACTGACATGTAAAGCGGATCGTTCCACTGGCTGAGCGTTTTTGTCCCAAAGAAATTTGCACGCATGCTGTTGTTTGATATCAGCTCTCCGGCACGTTTTCTTATGTCGCTCCAGCCGGTTTCAGCTGCTCTTTTTTCGTCGAAATTCTGATCATAATATCTTAGTACAGTATATGTCGGATTGTACCATCCCTGTCTGTTAGGATTTTCGTTTTCCTGAATACCCATATCAAGCCACAGCACTTTTGGTACTCCTCCTCCGAGGTCAAGATCTGCTCTCTGTTCATACTGGAATATAATGAGCTGATTCAGACCGATTCCAAGCACAAGAACTGCCACAGCTGCAATTATATTTTTAATCGAGTGACTTTTGAGAAAATCAAGCAGGAGAAGTATGCAGACAGCAGTAAGTATAATAAGGCTGTTGGATTTCAGCATTACTCCTATGCCAATAAATATAGCGGTGAGAACAATGTAATACCATTTCCTTTTCCTGATGAAAAGACAGGAAAATACAACTGACCACATTGAAAATGCAAAGCCGGGGAGATTTCCGTAATGAAACGTAGTAAACAAAATAAGCGGCAGACAGCCGAAAAGCAGGAGAGTGGTGAAGTTTGTGACCTGTCTGCTTTTAAATGCAAGATCTGATATAAATATGAGCGCTGCGGCGATTGCAACGGCTGACAGCATATTGAAGATCTGTAAAATGAACAGTGCATTCTGTTCGGAAATACGATGGATTATTTCGGCGAAAAACGTGTACCCAAGCTGGAACGGATAATATATGAAATACTTGTCGTCTGAACTTAGTGCAGAATAATCATTCTTAGCAAAAAGTGAAGCCGCATTTATAAGATAATAGGAATCATGTGCCGGAATTATTTTAGTAAGAAGATTCCATATAAGACTCAGTACAAAAATATACACAAGGAGGATGGCAGCAAATATTTTCGGATTAATTTTGTTCATAAGTTTTTTCAGAAAAATAACACCGCAAAGAAATATTACTGCTATAATAAACAGGTTTATGTAAAAATTATCAGTGTAGAACAGAACCGTTGACGGATCCTCCGGTGCGTCGTATATAACGGTCGTGTTTAAGAGGCTCTGCATGGTCAGAAAAATAAAAATCAGAAGCGTTAAAATTAATATGACCCAGCCGCCAAATGCTGAAACAGCATTTCCTGCTTTTGAGAGCCTTACACCTTTTGAGGTTTTTGTATCCATATTCAATATTATTTTTCCTTTCTTTAAAAATTATTGTATAAATTATATAATGATTTATGGAAAAAGTCAAGAACAGATGAAATATATCTGATAATTGTTTCAAAAAAGTTGTGCGTTTATTCAAAAAACACTTGACAATTCAAAAATATTTTGTTATAATAGCAATAGGCAAGTTGATAATTTTGAGGATTTGTTTTATGAGATATTCTAAACAAAGAGAGCTTATTTTAAATGCTGTTCTGAAAAACCGCATTCATCCTACAGCGGAGAATGTTTACAGGCTTTTGAAGGAAGATTATCCTGAGCTCAGTCTTGGGACTGTTTACAGGAATCTGAATTATCTTGCGGAAAATAACATGCTGAAAAAAATTAATGTTCCTGACGGCTCTGATCGTTTTGACGGAACGCTTGCACGTCATCAGCATCTTATCTGCCGGAATTGCGGAAGGGTCTCAGATATAAATGTTGACGAGCTTGCAAAAATAAAAGATTCTATAAAGAAAACTAATGGATTTGAAATAGACATAGACACTCTTGCCTTTGAGGGCATATGTGATGAGTGCGCTGAAAAAGACCATAACGAATAAATGGATACTAAGCTTTTACATAAGTATCTTCATTGTTCTTTTCTTTCTCTATACCACATTAGCAAAAAAGCGCCGTAATCGGCGCTTTTTTGTTTTCAGCTGTCTATTATACTATGGCAATACCGCTTTACCGTATTGTTTTGACTATTATAATACCCGGAGAAAAAATGAAACTGAAATCTGTTGTAAAAAAATTCAGCGCTCTTGCTGCTGAAAGTGTATATCTTTGGAAATACAAGCATGACCTAAAAAAAGATACTATTTACTGTGACTGCGGTGAGTTCAGGTTGCCTGACGGTTTAAAAAGGGTAAGAACGCCGGTTAATGCGCAGTATATTATAACTAAAAAACCTTTTGACAGAAAATTTATAAAAAAAAGCGGACAGACTGCTGTGGTTGTATGCAGCTTTGCACATACAGAATTCTTTGGCGATTTTCAGCGTACGCTTCTTATGTCGGACTATATTGTCTGTCCGGAAAATGCAGTTCTGGAGGAATTGTTGAAGGAATTCTGTATTGACGGAATATATCGTGGAAAAATTATTACAGAGTATAACGAAAATCTGCCGGAAGATATTATAAAAGGCAGATACAGTGAAAAAATATACAGAAAAAACAAGAAGAATGTTCTTATATATTCCGGATCTCTTGCACAGAACGGACTTACGGCATCGCTTCTCAATCTTCTTTCAGAGCTTGAAAATGACAATGATGTGAGATACCTTATAACTTATCGTGAGGAATCTCTGAAAAAATTTCCTGAAAGGCTTGAAAGGCTTCCGGAATGTTTTCTTAAATTACCGTTTTCAGGTGATTTCAGTCCGTCTGTCCGGGAGATGATATGCTATATTTTTTACTTTAAATTTAATATTTCCTGCCGGTTTATTTTGTCTGTATTAAACCGATTTTTTAAAAGAGAATGGGAAAGACTTTACGGATTTATTGATATCGACAGTGCAGTTCAGTTTACGGGCTATGAGTACGGCGTTATAAAGCTTTTTGAGCAGTTTTCAGGGAATAATGTGATATTTGTTCATAACGATATGCTTTCAGAGATACGGTACAGGCATAATCAGCACAGACTGACGCTTTCCAGCGCTTATGCTGACTACAGCAGTACTGCGATTGTGTCGGAAGATCTCAGGGAAAGTACGTCAGAGATAAGCGGAGGCTGCGGAAACATAACGGTTGTTCCTAACTGCCACAATTACAGAACGGTTGCTGAAAGGTCGCATGAATGCGTTGAGTTTCAGCCGGAAACGCAGTGCAGCGTATCTTTTGAAAAGCTTTGCAGTATTCTTGCTTCTGATACAGTGAAGTTTATCACAATAGGAAGATTTTCTCCGGAAAAGGCACATATGCGGCTTATTGATGCGTTCGGGGATTACTGCCGGGAATACGGAGGCAATACATGTCTTATCATAATAGGCGGCAGAGGAGAGCTGTATGACGAGACTTTAAGATATGCAGAAAAAAACGGAAATAATATTATTCTGATACGGTCAATGGAAAATCCTATGCCAGTTTTAAAAAGCTGTGATCTTTTTATGCTTCCATCAGAATATGAAGGGCTGGGGCTTGTCCTGCTTGAAGCTGATACGCTTGGACTTCCCGTCTTTGCTACAGATGTTTCAGGGCCGCACAGCTTTCTTTCTCAGTATGGAGGAATACTTGTTGAAAACAGCAGAAAAGGGATCCTGGAGGGCATGAAGCTTTATCGTGAGGGGAAAATACACCCTATGAATATAGATTATGAAAAATACAATAAAACGGCAGCTGAAAAATTCAGAGAGCTTGTTTAAATGGAGATTAATATGAAGAAATTACAGAAACTGACAGCTTTTGCGGCAATGACAGCGATTTTATTCAATATTGCCGGAGGTGCAGCGTCAGCAGCATTTGATGAATCGGGAAAACACTGGTATTATTCTGACGACCTTTCTTTTAAATACTGGGGTCTTGTTGATGTAAATGAAAACGGAATGCCTGTAGACAGTGATGCACTGAAAAATATAACCTTTGACGGCGATTCACCATCAGGCGTATACCAGACCGGCAAGGAAGATTATATGGTAACGGCTTATGTATATCAGGTTCCTATGAACATAAACGTAAAAATAGGCATGAGAGGAGATGTCATTTCTGACGGAGAGGTGGATCTCCATGACGCAATTTTCATAGCGGAAACTCTTATAGGAAAAAAGAATTTTGACAGCGATTTTCATGAGTTTATCGGAGACTACAACATAGATGGAAGTACGGATATCTATGACATTATAGATATATGTAAAATGTTAATGCAGAAAGCTGCGCTTGCCCAGGCAGAGGAGAGGGCGAGAAGAGAAAAGTATGTCAAGGAGGTTTTCGAGCTTGTCAACAAGGAAAGAGCGAAAGAAGGGCTTTCTCCACTGATCCTTGACACTACTCTTTGCGCTGCTGCACAGAGACGTGCTGTAGAAATTTCAACCCAGGATGAAATCGAACATACCAGACCGGACGGAAGTCCCTGCTTTACAGTTCTGGACGAAATGAAAATACAGTATAATTATGCCGGAGAGAATATCGCCGGAGGATATCTTAGTCCGGAAGCGGTTGTAAAAGGCTGGATGGAATCCGAGGGACACCGAAAGAATATTCTTGACAAATACTATACTAAAATAGGAATCGGTTTCTGTTACAAAGCAAATACGCCTTATCAGTATTACTGGTCACAGTTTTTTATTCAGAATGCTTCGGAGGATGAAAAATGATTTTGACAATAGATATGGGCAATACAGATATAGCTGTCGGCTGCTGTGACAGTGACAGGCTCATATTTGTTGAAAGACTTTCGACCGGAACAAGAAGAACTGTTCTTGAATATGCGGTTTCATTCAAGAATATACTGGAAATCTACAGTATTTCTCCTGATGCGATAGAGGGATGCATAATAGCTTCAGTTGTTCCGGCAGAAACAGCCTTTTTAAAGGATGCTATAGAAAAAATAATTAAAAAAAAGGCGATGATACTCGGCCCGGGAATAAAAACCGGACTTAGCATAGTTATTGACAATCCGGCGCAGCTGGGAGCTAATCTCGTTGCCGGAGCTGTTGCAGGGATAAAGGAATACGGAGCACCGCTTATAATTTTCGATATGAATACGGCAACAACAGTTTCTGTTATAGACAAAAATAAGAACTATATCGGCGGAATGATACTGACCGGTGTTTCAACTGCTCTTGAGGCGCTTATAAGCAAGACCTCGCTTTTGCAGAGAGTTGCAGTGGAAAAGCCAAAAAAGCTTATAGGCAGCAATACGTCCGACTGCATAAAAAGCGGAGCTATCTATGGGACAGCTGCGGCAATTGACGGGATCATAGACAGGCTTGAAGCGGAAGTGGGCTATAAGGTCAGGGCGGCGGCGACTGGCATACTTTCAGAAAGTATTATTCCGTATTGCAGGCATGATATAATACTTGACAGGGAGCTTCTTATAAAGGGACTTGTTGAGATATATAAGAAAAATAAATAACACGCTTCCTATGCAGATGGGTTTTAAGCGTGAATTGATTGGAGGAATAATTATGAAAACTAAAAAACTAAAAAGCTTTATCGGCATGGCTCTGTCAGTATTTATGTTGCTGGGCGTATTTTCATCGGGAGGATTTGAGTCGATTGCAGCAGGTACATATGACGCATCAGTTTCCATTACACCCCCAAGACCGGGAGAAACCCCTGGGGCAGGAAGTATAACAGATTCAACACTCGGATATGAAATGCTTTCGTATTACTGGGAGGATACGTGCTGTGACAAAATTTACTCGTCAGATGAATCCGGAATTATTGCGTGGATGGAATCTATTGGTGGTAGTCTGACAGGTGATAACGGAAATTTCAGTGAATTTGAGAATGGTCACAGCTATGAATTGACCATTATAGCAAAGGCAAGTAATTTTTCTGCTCCAATGGGATCAGAGGGTGTTTCAACAATTAAGGACGCTTCAACATCGGAGATTATAGGTGATGACGATATTAATGTTATCCCGGTTAGTGCATACAAATCATATTTGCCGGAGGGAACAGCGTTTCCATCATGTATTACGGAAAAAGATTCAATGGCAGTTATTATGACAGGATATATTGAGTGTGCTCCTGAGGGACATGAGCATACGACAGGTGAAAAATCTCACGATAGTGAATATCATTGGAATATATGTTCAGAATGTGGCGTTGTTCTTATGGATTCCAAAGTAAAACATTCTGTAAGCCATGGAGGAACAGAAAACTGGAAGGTTTTAAAGGAAGCATCAGAGGGTTCAGAGGGTCTGTGGGTAAAATCATGTTCAGGCTGCGATTATAATTTTGATACGGTTACAGTTCCAAGAACAGGGGAACAGACTATTGTTTCCAGCTATGACGAGCTGAAGGCTGCTCTTGCAAAGGGTGGGAAACAGTGGATTCGCTTATATGATAAAGATTCATATGTAAAATGGATTATACAAGAGGATATGCAGATTGACAATTCTCTTGTACTTGACGATCCGAACGCCGATATTACAATTGATCTTAATGGCTGGGGAATTTCAAGAGAAACAGGAAAATACGACCACGAGCTTTTTAACATTGTTTCCGGAAAGCTACGGATACTAAGCAGGACAACCAGTACTGTTACAAATAATTATAATCTGAATTTTAGAAGTGCGTCCGACGATTTTTGTCTGTTCAGGGTTGGTGTAAAGGGAACGTTAAGGATTACTAATGTTAATGGTTTTACACTTACAGAGCAATATGCATGCTCGAAGCCAACTATAATATCAAGCGGTAATCTTACTATAGACGGTGGTATATATGACAGCTTTATAAATAAATTTTCTAAGGGTGCAGAGGGTATGGCTTCATCTGTATGGATAAACGGCGGAAAAGCTGTTATAAATGGTGGGGATATCAGAGGCTCTGCCCTGGCATTAGCAGTTACAGGCGGAAACCTTACTGTAAACAATGGAATTTTGGGTTCATATAACACAGGCGTTTATGTTGGCAGCGATTCAAAGCTCATTGTTAATGGCGGCGTTTTTGAGAGAAAAAATAGCGCTTATAACTGGAAACAGGAGTGCGGCGTTATAGTTGATGGCGGAAGCATTGAATTAAATGGCGGAAGCTTTGATGCAAAGAATCAGGGTATAAAAATTTCTGGTGGTTCAAAGGCCGTTGTAAATGATTGCTACATAAGTACAGACTCTGATGATGTTGATTCGCAGTACGGCGGACTTGTAATTGGCGAAACGGCTGATAATGTCAGGATATCCGGTGGAGAATTTAGCGGCAAGAATGGCATAGTATTTTATAAAATGTTGAGGGGTTCAGCTGTTAAAGCAGAGAGAATGCTGAGCGATTATCTTACAGATGGCTGTACAGTTACAGATAATGGGATTGCGGTTGATACTGATACGGAGGCTTCGAGCTTTGGTTCATCTTACTTGGAAGTAAAAAGTGCACTTCCGGTTATTATTTCACAGCCGGAGGCGGTTTCGGTTCTGGCAACGGGAACGATTACCTTTAAAGCAAAGGTCAAAAACGCCAGCGAATATAGGTGGTATATCTGCGAGGCTGATGATGAGGATGGTCAGGCATACAGCTGGACTACTGCGGAACAGTACGGCGTTATAAGCGGAGTAAATTCTGATACTCTTACCATCTCAAGAGCTAGTATGTGGTTTGATGGCAAGACAGTTTACCTCTGCGCTTCTAATTCGTCCGGAAGGGCATATACAAATAATGCTGATATAACTATTGAAACACGCTCTGTACCGCAAATTATACAGCAGCCGGAATCTGTTCTGATTGAACCGGGTGAAAGCGCAGTATTTATGTGCGATGCATGGTATGCAGACAGCTACAGCTGGTATTTTGCGGATATAAGCTGGAATGATATTGCTGATAAGGGTTATGCAGTAGTAAGCGGAGAAAACAGTCCTGTTCTGAAGCTTTCGGGTATAACCCAGGAGCTTAGCGGACTTAAATTTTACTGTCGTGTTACCAACAGCAATGGTTATTCCACAACGAAATATGCTCGTATCATAGTTAAAAAAAGGGGAGATGTTAACAGCGATGGATATTTTAATATTGCTGACGCAGTTTCACTTAAAAAATGGCTTTCAGGCAGCGGAGAGCTTAAAGCTTGGGAAGCCGGCGACTATAATGGTGATAACATAATTGATGTATTTGACTTTGTTTCTATGAAAAGAGCACTCCTTGCAGGCTGATGCAGAAGAGTGCAGTATATAACAAAAATACCCCCGATCGTAAAAGACCGGGGGTAAAATATTTTCAGTATTCAGCGCTTATTAGTACTCAACTCCTGTGAATGATTTTGCCGTCATTCCGACATTGTATATCTCGCAGCAAAGATCTTTAAGTTCCTGGTCATAGTCCTTGCCATTTAAAATTGTGTAAACATAATCATAAACGCATAAGTGGCAGGTGTCTACGTTAACACCATTAACTGTAAATCTGCCCTCCAGATTATATCCAAAATAGTCTGGAGTTATTCCATTAATTTCTTCCGCATTCTGACTGAGAGAGAAATCTCTTTTTCCTATAGTATCATAAATATTAAAAAATCCCTTAAAGGCGTCAGTAGTATATGTCTTTATTCCGGCAGTATTGTTTAATAGCAATGTCTGACCGATATATTCAGAATAACCTGTAATTTTGTCAGTATAGCTATTAACGCCACTTTTTGCCGTTGCTTCACTTGTCCAGCTTACATCGCCGGAATTGAGGTATCTTGAAGCGAGACTGTCTGTATTTGTCTTGAAATATGTCTGTGCCCTTGAGCCGTAGAGAATCATAGCCTTTGCAAATTCTTTTTCTTTCCAATCTGCATTTGTGTTATAGAAAATGTCAGCGAGAACCGAAGCCATGCAGAAATCTGCCTTATCTCCGTTTTTGTCATATATGACCGGGGTTCTATTCATACTATTGTATGTGATCTCAATTGGATTTGCCATATCCTTTGGTGCAACATCTTTAATAATAGCACGGCAGTTTGCTTCCGAATCATCACTATTAGTAAATGTTACACAATTTCCGCCGTTTACACTGGCACCAAATACTTTATTAGCATCATCAGCGTCATAATCAGGAATGAAAAAATTTACATCGAGGTATACGCCATAGTATTTATCATTACTTTTTCCGATTTTAACATTGCTTGAAACGCAGTAAGGAGCTGTTCCGGCGTGAAGTGTAACAGATTTTCCTACTTCCTTTGCGTCGATGGATGTTGATGTTCCGCTTACAAATTTTTCTGCGCCGTTTTCAACAACAGCGTGTTTAGCGGTGATTGTTCCGCTTATAATTGCCGGATAATCATCTAATCGCTTATATGCTGTAATGTCCAGATTTTCAAAGGTGATGCTTGGAGCGTACATGCAAAGAGTATTTGCTGAATCGAGACAAAGAGACGCGTCTGAGCCGATTCCTGTGAACTTGATATCTGAGCCTGAAATTACAACTTGCGAGGAAATTAAGCGATTTTTTCCCTTGACTTCAATTTCGGCATTTTTCCAGTTAGTTATGAATAATACTCCACCTTCTTCATTTTTATTTTCAAAGGTACAATTATCAAGAACTAATTTTTTATCGCCGTTTTCTTTAGTCTGAATTTCGATTCCAGGGACTGGCGTTTGTATGGTTGTACCGACTGTGGAGTTAAGATCACCATATTGAACCACAAAACGTTCATCGCCTCTGTAAGAAAGACCAAAATTACGAACATCACAATTGTTAAAATAAAAGACTTTTTCGTAAATGTTTTTGGCATTAATCTGTTCGTTAGTAATTGATTTTGTTGTTCCGCTTTGCCATTCTTCATCGTTATCGCCGAACTTTATTTTTCCCGCACCATACATAATGGCGTTATCTGCCGTAATTTTAGTTGTGCTGGTGATAGACGTTGCTGTAATATCTGAATTGGTAATGGTAATATCTCCGTTCGCTGTAATTGGATTTTGTGGGTATGAATCGGACGTATCACATGCATAAATACTTGCGTCTGTAATATTTAAGCTGCCCTCTGATTCTATGGCGTTACATTTATCTTTTGCTTTTATCCTCAGCTTTGTTCCTTCTGTGCATTTTATGGTCGTGCCATCTGCAACCTTAAGACAACCAGGTGTTTGATCTTCTTTTGGTTTTGATGTAATTTTACATTCACCATCAAATTCAATTGTCAGACCTTTTACCGCAGATGTGTCGAGAACGTACTCTGTTTTAATCTCAGAGATTGTTGAATTACAAAATTCAATGTTGTTAATTTTGAGAGTCTTGGTAGCAGAATCATATTCAAAATTATCATTCAGACTAACAACACCACCATCCATAATCGTTCCATCTGCGTTAAGCTTGAAACCGCCATACCTTGTCTCAGCAAAAAAGGGTGCGGCTGGTGCAACGGGTGTTGAATCATCAGCATTTACACTCATGCTTTTCTCCAGAAGCTTTGAGATCGGCGTTTCAAGCCCCGGAGCTGACGAAACGGTCAGAACCGCTGCAATTGTCGCCGCAAAAAACTTTTTGAGTCTTTTCATATAATGTCTCCTTACGTCATTAGAAATGTTTTAATTAAGATTGTTTATACATTATAACATATGACGTACAATATTGCAACAGTAATTTTGAAAATTTCACAAAAATACATATGCGCTTTTTCAGCCCTGGGGCAGTATTCTTGCTTCTCCGGAGTTAAGTATTTCCTCGGTCTGGTCGTCGTATCTCACGATAAGTCCGGCGTCGTCGCTTATCCCGAGAGCCAGGGCAGTGCGTTCGTCGCTGAACTTTGAAACTGCGACATGCTTTCCTATTATAAAAGAGCGTCGGCGGTATTCGTCAAGGAAAGATTTGCTTTCAAGCTCGTCAAGGTACTTGTCGATATTGTTGAGAATTTCTGCTATAAGGCGGCTTCTTGGGGGGATTTTTCCGGTTTCGTCCTCAATCGAGGTCGCCTTTTCAAGAAGTTCTTCAGGAAGGGTTTCCTTTATGCTTCTGAGGTTTATTCCGATTCCGGCAACGGCATAGTCAAGACCTCCGCTTTCAAAGTTTATGGAAGCTTCTGTGAGTATACCGCAGATTTTTTTTCCGTTCAGATAAAGGTCATTGACCCACTTTATTTTAACGTCTGTGCCACAAACCTTGTCAACTGCCTGTGCCGCCGCCGCCGCAATGCAGGAGGTTATAAGCTGACTTGATTTAAGGTCAGTGTCCGGGCGCAGGATAACACTCATATATATGCTTCCTCCGGCGGGTGAAACAAAGTGGCGGTCAAGTCTGCCCTTTCCGGCAGTCTGCATATCCGAAACGACTGTTGTTCCGCTTGGTGCGCCGTCTGACGCAAGTTTTTTTGCATAGTTGTTTGTTGAGTCTATGATATCAAATATATGAACCTTTCTTTCAGGAGCTGACGTAAGATACTTTTTCATGACAAGTTCATTCAGAACCGTTCCCTCTGAAACGAGAGCATAGCCCTTGTTTGTAACAGCTTCAATGTCAAAACCGTCGGTGCGCAGGGCGGTAACGGCTTTCCAGACTGAGTTTCTGGTTATGCCAAGACTTTCGGCGAGGGTTTCTCCGGATACAAAATCCTCCGCTTCAAGCAGTATTTTCAGCACGTTTTCTTTTGTTTTCATTTTTTTCACCCTTTCAGTTACATCTGCATAAAATAATATAACACAAATTCTGAAAAAATACAACAGAGGTATGCTGAAATGAATACATATTTTATACAGGACATAATGCTTGTCCTTGCTGTTTCACTTGACGCTTTTATTGCCGCTTTTTCGTTTGGTTCAGGGAAAATCAGAATTCCTCCGGTTTCTAATGTTATAGTGAACCTGATATGTACAGCTGTTCTGACGGCGGCAATTGCCTGTTCTTCAGTTATAGGTGGCATAATTCCCAATTCGCTGTGTCGTGCCGTCGGAGCTGGCATACTTATTATTATGGGGACAGTTTCGCTTTTTGAAAATCTGCTCAAGGGCGCTCTGAGGAAAAGACAGGGAGAGGGAGGACTGCATTTCCGGTTTCTGAGCATAGACTTCGTTATATGCGTTTATCTTGACGAGACAAAGGCTGACTGCGACCTTTCAAAAACGCTTTCTGCAAAGGAGGCAGTTGCTCTGGCGTTTGCACTATCAGCTGATTCGGCTGCAAGCGGTCTTGGCATAGGATTCGGGCATACATGCATACCAAGAGTTGCTGCTGCAAGTTTTATAGCCGGAATTATATTTGTGTTTCTGGGCAGTGTTCTCGGACAAAAGGCGGCATGCCGCAAGCCTAAGCTTTCCTGGCTTTCCGGTGCAATACTGATAGCTCTGGGAATTTTTAATGCGGCTCTCTGATTTGCGTTCGGAGAAATGCTGTGTTATAATAGTATAGGCAAAATCTATTCTAAGAACCCGTCTTCACAAGATATGTGTGCGGATTTCCAAGCACAATTTTTATGCAGACAAGGCAAAAATGCGCAGGCATACTTGTGTATGGCAAGCACTTTTAACGCAGTATGCGAAAAAATTTGCTGAAAGACGTGCGCATTCGCTTGTGAAGACAGGTTCTAAGATAAAGCATGCTGAAATTACTGGATATGGGGATGTTGAATTGAAAAAATTTATATTAAAGGTCATTGAACGAATAAAAAAGGCTTTGCCGGAAATGTCGGAGAGTTTCCTGAAATGGGTGGTTCTTGCTCTTATTACCGGAGGAACAGTCGGAGTTGTTTCTTCGTTTTTTCACCTGGGACTGCGTGAAGCTGCTGAAATAAGGGAGCGTTTTCCGCTTGTGATCCTTTCGCTGCCGGTCTGCGGTATTCTTATAGTACTTCTTTATAAGCTGCTGGGGCTTACGCATGACAAGGGGACTAATATGGTAATCATGGCGGTAAGAGACGGAGATAAGATGACCTGGCGCAATACTGTGAGTATTTTCGTAAGTTCTGTGCTGACGCATATAGGTGGAGGTTCTGCTGGACGTGAGGGGGCGGCTCTTCAGATAGGCGGTAGTATTGGCTCGCAGATAGGACTCTGGCTGAGACTTGACTCAAAGGACTGCCGCATGCTTACAATGTGTGGAATGAGCGCCGGCTTTTCAGCTTTGTTTGGAACACCGGTTGCAGCGGCTTTCTTTTCGATGGAGGTAATAAGCGTCGGAATAATGCATTATTCAGCGCTTGTGCCATGTATAATTTCTGCTCTTACAGGACTCTGGATCTCGTCGCAGTTTGGCGTTCATCCTGATACACAGACGATAATATTTGGCAGAGTGGATTATGTGCTTTACTTAAAGGTTTTGGTAATAGCGCTTTTATGTGCGTTTCTCAGCATAATATTCTGTTTTGTTTTAAAAAATGCGGCACGTTTTTACCGGATATTTATAAGAAATCCGTATATCAGAATTGTTTCGGGAGCTGCCGCAGTTGTTGTACTTACATTTATATGCCGGACGCATGATTATAATGGTGCCGGTTCGGAGGTAATAGACAGGGCGTTTTCTGAAACTGCGTCCTGGGAGGCATTTGCACTGAAGCTGTTGTTTACCGCTCTGACTCTTGGCGCAGGCTTCAAGGGCGGAGAGATTATGCCGGTATTCTTTATTGGTGCAACCTTCGGAAGCGCATTTGCGCCTGTTCTGGGTCTGGACAGCTCTCTCGGCGCAGCGGTCGGATTGCTTTGCCTTTTCTGCGGAGTTACAAACTGTCCGGTTACGACGGTTTTTCTGGGAGCTGAGCTTTTTGGTGCACAAAATCTGCCGGTGTACCTTCTGGCATGCGGCGTGTCGTATATGCTTTCAGGATATGCCGGGCTTTACAGTGAGCAGAAGATACTGTATTCAAAGCTCGAACCGAAATATATAGATAAGAAGATAGGAAAATAACAAGAGTATAGCTTTCTGATCTTGTGAGGATGTCCTCTTTGGGCATCCTCTTGATTTATATAAAAATGCTGAAATGCTGATGAAATTTCCACTTTATTGTTAATCTGTACATTTTATTTATTTAAAATAGCTTTGATTTGTTCAGGTATACAAAAATAAAATTTTCTCTTGACATTTCCCTTTGTTAGTGTTAAATTATATTTAGCACTCAGGGAGTGCGAGTGCTAACACTTATAAATCACAGCTGCCAGCAGCAGGGGAGGAAGGGTAATTTGGATGACAGAAAGCTTAAAATATTAGCGGCTGTCATTGATGAATATGTTATGACAGGCGAGCCGGTAGGCTCAAAGACAATTGCCTCTCTTCCTGATATCAAGGTTTCTGCCGCAACGGTACGAAACGATATGGCGGTTTTAGAACAGCTTGGATATCTCGAACAGCCGCACACCTCAGCAGGACGTGTTCCGACGTTCAGCGGTTACCGGCTTTACATCGACAGGATAATGACCCACAGCAAACTGCCTGAAGAGGAAGTAAAACGTCTGGACAATATGCTGGAGGAAAAGGGAGCAGTAACCGAGGATCTTATTATAGAAAGCGCAACAACTGCTCTGGCTGAACTTACACAGTGCGCAGCGGTCGCTTCAAACTCAGCGCCGGAGTTTTCGGTTATTTCAAAAGTTGAGGTCATACCGACCGGAAAAAGGCTTTATGTTATTTTGCTTATAACCTCCAATGGAAGCATAAAGAACAAGGCGTGCCGGCTGGAATTTGACCTTACGAATGAACAGCTTGATTTTTTCACAAACTATGTTCAGGAAAATCTGATGGGAGTTTCAGTATCGGAACTTTCGGACGAAATGCTCTCAAAGCTTGTTGAGGCGATGGGAACATATATGCTGACTCTTTCGCCGCTTGTTCAGGGAATATACGAACTTTCAAAGGATCTGCTGCACAATGAGCTGACGGTCAGCGGGACGAAAAATCTCCTGTCATGCAGCGAGCTTAATACAATGGATATCGTTAAATTCATGGATCATCACGACGAGCTTGAAAAACTTATGAACGATTCGTTCAGCGGTATACATGTTGTGTTCAGCGGTGAAAATGACGGCTTTGTGATAGGCAACTCCAGCATGATAGTTTCAAACTATCAGAAGGGCAACAGGAAGGCAGGCGCTCTTGGAGTTATAGGACCGATGCGGCTTGATTATGCTAAAATTATACCTTATATAGAATATTTTACTCAGAAAATATCCGATCTCATTACAGAGGATACGGAAGCTGACGGAAAGGAAGATGACAATGGCTGACAAGAATTATAAAAATGATTCGGCGGAGGATATGGATATTGATATTCCCGTCAGCAACGAGAATTCAGACGCTCTCCAGAAGGAGATAGATGATCTGACA
>CAKSJL010000005.1 GCA_934463345.1 uncultured Oscillospiraceae bacterium
CGAAATTTACCCGAAAGACACAAAGAAAAACGGCAATTTTGCTTCCCAGAATGAGGACGATTATTTCTTTAACTGGTGGGGCGGAAACCTTAGAGGGGTTGCAGATAATCCGGTTGATCTTGGAAAGCATCAGGATAAGCTTGTATATTCTCCGCATGACTATGGTCCGGCTGTATATGAACAGCCATGGTTTGAGGACGGATATACGTTTGACTCGCTTTATAAGGACTGCTGGTATGACAACTGGTTCTACATTCAGGATAAAAATATTGCCCCTCTTCTTATAGGTGAATGGGGCGGATTCATGACAGAGCCAAATCTGACATGGATGACCTATCTGCGCCAGTTAATTTCCGAAAACAAAATAAATCATACATTCTGGTGCTTCAACGCCAATTCAGGAGATACCGGCGGACTTGTAAAGGATGATTTCATGACATGGGACACCGAAAAATATGAGTTTGTAAAGGAGGTTCTCTGGCAGAAGGACGGAAAATTTGTAGGACTGGATCACGAGATTCCGCTTGGCGAAAACGGCATAACACTAAGTGATTACTGATCTGCCTTAAAACAATAATAAAAAAGCGTCTTCACAAGCGTATGCGCTTGTGAAGACGCTTTTTTATTATAATCTCTGAGATTAATATCCCATTCCCATACCGCCCTGTGGCATTGCCGGAGCAGCTTCCTTTTCAGGGATATCAGCAACAAGGCTTTCTGTAGTAAGAACCATTGCTGCAACTGATGATGCATTCTGGAGAGCTGAACGTGTTACCTTTGTAGGGTCAACAATTCCTGACGGAATCATATCAACATAGGTTTCGTTATAAGCATCGAAACCGTATCCTACCTTGCCTGAACGCTTAATTGTATCAATAATAACGCTTCCCTCAAGACCTGCATTAAGAGCAATCTGGCGTACTGGCTCTTCAAGAGCCTTCAGAATGATCTGCGCACCTGTCTTTTCATCGCCCTCAAGTGTCGGAATAAGCTCTTCAACAGCCGGAATAGCATTGATAAGCGCTGTGCCGCCGCCTGCTACGATACCCTCTTCAACAGCTGCCTTTGTTGCTGCAAGGGCGTCCTCGATTCTCAGCTTCTTTTCCTTCATTTCAATTTCAGTAGCTGCACCTACCTTGATGACTGCAACACCGCCTGCGAGCTTTGCAAGTCTTTCCTGAAGCTTTTCCTTGTCAAAGTCGGAAGTTGTTGTTTCGATCTGTGCCTTGATCTGTGCAACTCTGCTCTTGATATCATCTGAATTGCCGCAGCCGTCAACAATAATTGTGTTTTCCTTCTGAATAACAACCTGTCTTGCACGACCGAGCTGTTCAACTGATGTTTCCTTAAGCTCAAGACCAAGCTCTTCTGAAATAACCTGACCGCCTGTAAGGATTGCAATATCCTGGAGCATTTCCTTACGTCTGTCGCCGAAGCCCGGAGCCTTTACAGCTGCGCACTTGAATGTTCCTCTGAGATTGTTGAGGATAAGTGTTGTCAGAGCCTCGCCTTCAATGTCCTCAGCAATTATAACGAGCTTCTTGCCTGACTGAACAAGCTGTTCAAGAAGCGGAAGGATTTCCTGAATTGATGAGATCTTCTTATCTGTAATAAGGATGTATGGATCGTCATATACAGCTTCCATTTTTTCTGTATCTGTAACCATGTATGGTGAGATATAGCCTCTGTCAAACTGCATTCCCTCAACAACTTCACTGTATGTTTCAGCAGTCTTGCTTTCCTCAATAGTGATAACGCCCTCGGCTGTAACCTTTTCCATAGCGTCAGCAATGAGCTTTCCTACGTTTTCATCAGCTGATGAAACTGTTGCAACTCTTGCAATATCATCGCTTCCGTCAACAAGCTTTGAATTCTTGATAACTGTTTCAACTGCCTTGTCAACTGCTTTTGCCATACCCTTCTTAACGATCATCGGGTTTGCGCCGGCTGCGATATTCTTCATTCCCTCACGGATCATAGCCTGTGCAAGGAGAGTAGCTGTTGTAGTACCGTCGCCAGCTGCGTCGTTTGTCTTTGTAGCAACTTCCTTGAGCATCTGTGCGCCCATATTTTCAAAAGCGTCCTCAAGCTCAATTTCCTTTGCAATTGTAACGCCGTCGTTTGTTACCAGCGGTGCACCGAATTTCTTGTCAAGAACAACGTTTCTGCCCTTAGGACCAAGTGTTATTTTAACTGTATCAGCAAGCTTGTCAATACCAGCCTGGAGTGACTTTCTTGCTTCTTCTCCGTATTTGATATCCTTTGCCATAATAAATCAGACTCCTTTATCTAAATCTAAAATATAAAATGAAATTGCTTATTCTACAATTGCCAGAACCTCTGACTGACGAAGGATAGTATACTCGACATCGTCAACCTTAACCTCTGTACCTGCATACTTGCTCAGAAGAACCTTATCTCCGACCTTGAGATACATCTCAACCTTTTCGCCGTCAACCATTCCGCCCGGACCAACAGCAACAACTTCTGCTACCTGCGGCTTTTCCTTTGAAGCTGACGCAAGAATGATTCCGCTCTTTGTAGTTTCCTCAGCTTCTGTCATCTTAATAACAACTCTGTCTGCCAATGGTTTGATATTCATATCTATTCCTCCTGATTATAATAAAATGCAAATTAAGTTCTTTAGCACTCGAACTCTCTGAGTGCTAATTACTATTTTAACAACTTTCCTAAAAAAATCAAGTGGGTTTTGTGAATTAAATTTATTTTTGTATGATTGCACAATTATATAGCTGTATAATGTTTTAAATTGTGTATAATTTACGCAATTTCTAAATTAAATTTAAACTAATGCAATTTCAGGTATTTACAAAATGCAAATAATTTGATATGATAATGTATATACATATAATCTGTTTAAAGCAGAATATATCCGGGATAATACTGTATAATTATGTACGATACTGTCCTTATAAATGACAGGAGGAAAATTTTTGTGAACGCTGAAAAAGTCCTTATCGTAGATGACGATAAAAATATATGCGACCTTTTAAGAGTATATCTTGAAAAGGAAGGCTTTAGTACTATAATTGCAAATGACGGAAATGAAGCTCTGCTTAAATTCAATACTTTAAATCCGGATATGATTCTGCTTGATGTTATGATACCAGGTCTTGACGGCTGGCAGGTCTGCCAGGAAATACGCAAGATTTCTGATACGCCGATTATCATGCTGACTGCTAAAAGCGAAGTTACAGACAAAATTCTGGGACTTGGACTCGGTGCAGACGACTATATCATAAAACCATTCAACACAAGAGAGGTTGTAGCCAGAATAAAGGCCGTTACAAGGCGCTCTTCAAAAACAAACGTTGTTCCGGAAATAAAAGAGGTAAACTTCGACAAGCTCTCCATCAATCTGACAAGATACGTCCTGAAAGTTGACGGAAAGCTTATTGACGCTCCGCCAAAGGAAATTGAGCTTCTTTACTATATGGCTTCAAGACCTAATGACGTATTTACAAGAAACCAGCTTCTTGACAATGTGTGGGGAGTCGATTATTACGGCGACTCAAGGACGGTTGACGTCCATATAAAGCGTTTGAGAGCCAAACTTGGAAATGTTTCGGATCAGTGGAGTCTTAAAACAGTGTGGGGAGTCGGATACAAGTTTGAATTCAGTGACACTGACATGAACAGTCAGGAAAACAAATGAAAAAAAACCTATTTTACAGATATCTTATACTTTTATCTATAATCATAGCATGCGTATTGCTAACAGGAATTGTAATAAATTATTATACCTACCGTTCACTGAAAAACACTGTCTGCAAGAACCTTGAACGAACTTCATCTCTGCTTGTAAACGATATAGCCGAACATCATCTTATTGAAAACGAAACTATTGATAATAATGTACTAAAAATTTACTGTCAGAACGCATTGATAGATATTTATATATATGATGAAAACGAAAATGAAATAACGTCATGCAGTGCGCAGGACAGCTTTATAAGCCATGTGGACTGGGATTTTTCAAAAAGTCAGCAGACAGTTGTAAATTCTGATACAAACATCTGCCTTGTAAAAAAATGTTATCACAAAACAGGCTCCAGGTATTACTACATATGCTCAGTGACGCCATATACAGAAATTTCTGTTCACACTGACAAGATCCTTTCTAACATATGGTTATCATTAGCCATTTCATCCGGTGTATTTTCTGCCGCATACTGGAGCATCAGCCTTATCCGTTACCGTTATATATTTAAAGCTGAAAAAAGCAAATCAGACGAAGCTTTAAACGATGCCATTGAACGATACACCTCAAAGTACGTCATTCCTGAATACAGACCTCTTTTAAATTCTGTTAAGATACTCCAGGAAAGACTTAACGACTATGATGCTCATATGGTCGAATTTATTTCCAACATTTCTCATGAGTTGAAAACTCCTCTGACAGTTATAATCGGATTTATACAAGCCTATCTTGAAGGCGTAATTGAAAAGGAGCAAAGAGACAAATATCTCATTAAAGTTATGGATGAAGCAGGACGCATGAACAAAATAGTTAAAAACATGCTGAAAGTTTCAAATATAGAAGCCGGAAAGATAACACTTAATATAAAGACCTTTGATATTACTGATACAATCTCAGATATAATACTATCATTTGAGAAGAATATCGAAAAAAAGCAGGTTAGAGTTATAAGCATTCCTTATCCTGAAATTATGGTTTCGGCAGACCAGCTGCTTATCCATCAAATTTTTTACAACCTGATTGAAAATGCTGTTAAATTTGTAAACGAAGGCGGACTTATAACAATTTCCGTTGCATACAAAAACGACAATATCTGCTTCTACATCAGAAATACAGGAAGCGGCATACCGCATAAAAAGCTCATTCATATATTTGACCGTTTTTACAAAGCAGATTATTCCAGATCTGAAAATCCGGACGGAGTAGGGTTAGGTCTTTCCATCGTAAAAAAATTTGTAAATATGCATAAAGGAACTATTACAATAAATAGTATCGAGGGGAAATATACAGAATTTACAATTGCATTCCCGTCTGATTTTGCTGCAAAAAAGGAGATTTGAATATGAACGAAAATAATGATATATTTGAAGAAAAAACAAATGAAACTTCAGCTGAACCGGATATATCTGACATCAGCCGTAATGATAAACCGGTTGATTCAGAGACTGATATACAGTTTTTCAGCGAATATACATCTGCTCCGGAGGAAACTGAAAACCGGAAAAAAAGCTCTCATGCAGCCATCATAGTCCTCCTGATACTTATTTTCACGATGATATCAGCACTTACAATATACTGCATATATACCGATATACAAATTGGAAGTATAGAGTTTAATGCATCTTACAAAAACTCCGAAGCTGCACTGAAACTATCTGACAAACCGGAAGTCTCTATGGATTATGTTGACGAAAACGGAAGATATACCACAGAGGGACTTGCAGAATATATACGCCCGCAGATCGTCGAAATATACACATATAACAGCATGCATCCGGATACAGTCATTGCAAGCGGTTCAGGGATAATTATAACAGAGGACGGCTTTATTGTAACAAATACTCATGTTCTCGACGGCTCAGCCTATGAGTACCGTTCAGGCTCAGGTGAAGAACTTAAAGCTGACAGCTATGCTGTAAGAACCTATAATGATAAGCAGTATGAAGCAAAAATTGCAGGACGTGACACAAAAACGGACATTGCTGTCATAAAAATAGAAGCTCATAATCTTCCTTGTGCTACATTCGGCAACTCAGATGAAACTGTCATGGGTGAACAGGTTGCCGCAATAGGGAATCCAGCGGGACTGTCCGGATCTATTACAGACGGTATAGTTTCCGGATTAAACCGTAAAATCAAGGCAGATTCCACTGGGTTTGAAATGAACTGTATACAGACAAATGCAGCCATAAGTCCTGGAAATTCCGGTGGTGCACTGGTAAATATGTACGGTCAGGTAATCGGCATAACATCATCAAAATATGTTAATTCAAGCTATGAGGGACTTGGCTTCGCAATCACAATAAATGAAGCAAAGCCCATAATTGACGAACTTATAGAACAGGGATTTGTAAGCGGAAGAGTAAGAGTCGGCATAACATTTTATTCAATGGACAATGAATTTGCGGCTACGGAATTCAAAAATAAATACAACAGGGATGTTCCGGAAAAGCTTAAAGGTCTATGGATTACAGATATAAGCGATGAATGTGATGTTTCAAATACTGATTTAAAGGTAGATGATTTTATACTTTCTGTAAATGGAACAAAAGTGTATAACTATGAAACGCTTAACTCCGTTCTGAATGGAAAAAAAGCCGGAGATACGCTGACAGCTGAATGTGCAAGAATTGACGGAGACATGAATATTTCATATTTTGAAGTGAAATTCAAACTAATGTCAGATACATCAGGTGATTTCTAAAAAATAACGCTCAGACTTTTCAAACTGTCTGAGCGTTATCTTTTATTTTATAATATCCGCTGTTCTGACCGGAACTATTTTTTTGAGATCGTCAAAATTCATTTCGACCTGACAGCCAACCTTCCCTCCGCTGAAATATATCGTATCAAATTCCTCGACACTTCTATGGGCAGTTGTTGTAAAAAGCTTTTTCATGCCAATAGGTGAACATCCGCCATGGATATATCCTGTAAGTGGCAAAAGTTCTTTTGACTTTATCATTTCCACAGACTTTTCACCAACAGCCTTTGCAGCCTTTTTAAGGTCAAGCTCTTCACAGACAGGAACCATAAAAACATAATTTTTTCTGCTCTTCCCTACAGTTACAAGCGTCTTGAAAACCCTGTCCGGATTTTCATTAAGAGCCTTTGCAACCTCTTCTCCGTTAACCGTTTCCGGGCCATAAAAGTAATAATTGTATTTAAGCTTTTTGCTGTCAATTACTCTCATAACATTTGTTTTTTCTGTCTTTTCCATTTTTTTTAGCTCTCCTTAACTCAATTCTGATAAATTGCACTTACATAAAATGTCCTAATTACCTGTAACAGAATTTGTATCTTCTTCAACAAGATTACTTATCCAGACTCCCTTTTTAATCAGCGTATACCCAACGGCAAGCTTTATAAAATCGGCTGCCGTTACAATTGTATATATCGCAAAGATTGGCATATCTGTACAAAAACACAGTATCAGCGCCAGCGGAACAGGAATTACCCAGGAATAAACGCTGTCAAATAAAAATGTAACAAACGTTTTTCCTCCCGAACGAAGTGTAAAATAAAGAGCATTAAGAAATCCCTGAACCGGAAAAAACAGAGCAGTTATTATAATAAACCTCTGACCATAAAGCCTTATCTGATCAGTTGTATCATAAAATTTCGGGAAAACTCCGGAAACTGATATTAACACTACTGTAAGCAGTATACAGATGCCGCCCGTAAACCACATAAGATGAAATGAATCCTTTTTTGCTTTTTCATACTGTGACGCCCCCAGAGTCTGACCCGTCAGAATTCCGACAGCCGAACCCAGCGCAACAAAAACAACATTCAGAAGATTACAAATCGCATTTGATATGTTAAGTCCTGAAACAATTTCCAGTCCTCTGGTTGAATAGCATTGTGTAAGCGCAGCAACTGAACCAGCCCACAAAAACTCATTAAAGAATATCGGCAGACCCTTTTTTATCATCTTCACTGAAATATCATGCGGAACTAAAAGCGTCCTGTAAATTCCTTTAAGGAAAGTATGCTTTTTCTTTCGTGCAAATGACCACACAACAACAATAAACATTTCTACAAATCTTGCTAAAACGGTAGCCGCTGCCGCACCTCTGACGCCAAGCTTTGGCATTCCGAAATTGCCGTATATAAGCATATAGTTGAACACTATATCAACGGCAACAGAAAACAATCCGCCAACCATAGGTTTTACGCTGTCTCCGCTTTCACGCAGACTGCTCGCATATATCTGTGTTATTACAAACGGCGGAAGTCCTATAAGCATTATTCTAAGGTACTGCTTTGCATAACTCATTGTAAGCTGCGGATCAACATCAACGCTTTCGCCGTGCAGATACATCCCTATAAGAAAATCGTCACCAAATATAAAAACAGCAAGTCCGGCTATAAGACAAAAGCCGCATATCCAGTGCTTTATACGAAATGTGTTTCTAAAACCCTCAATGTTTTTCTGTCCGTAATACTGCGCACCATAAATCCCCGGACCGGAAAGTCCCCCGAAAATCGCAAGGTTAAAAACAAATATCAGCTGACCTATTATCGAAACACCGGTCATTGCTTCTGTTCCAAGCTTTCCGACCATAACGTTGTCGATTAGGCTGACCATATTTGTTATTCCGTTTTGTATCATCATAGGCACAGCAAGCAGCAATGCCCTTTTATATATCTGTTTGTCTCTCAATTTGTTCCTCCCTTTTCCGGCAATAATTGTTTTCGCCGAAAACTTTTAAATGCATTTTTACAGGTAATGATATTTTTTTCTCTTTGCAATAATAAATGTAAATGTAACAACAACTGAAACTACTTCTGCAAACACAATAGACATCCATATTCCGTCTATATCAAATATAAGCGGAAGTATAAGAACTGCTGAAATCTGAAATACAAGGGTTCGCAGGAATGAAATAAGAGCAGATGTAAGTCCGTCACCCAATGCTGTAAAAAATGACGAACCATAAATAGAAAAGCCTGAACATAGAAATGCAAATGAAAATATTCTGAATGCTCTGGTTGTAAGCGACATGAGCGCATCATCATAGCTTACAAATATTCCTGCAAGCGGTACAGCCAAAACCTCAGCAAGTACAAACATTGCAGCTGCAAATACAATTATTATCCTGACGCTTTTTTTCAGTATTCCTTTAAGCTCAGGTATATTTTCCGCACCGTAATTATAGCTTGTGATCGGCGCTGTTCCTACTGAATATCCGATAAATGCGGCAAGGAATATCATGTTTACATACATAAGCACTCCATATGCCGCAACGCCATCTTCTCCGGCATACTTCATAAGCTGTGAATTATACAGCATACTCACTATGGACATTGAGATGTTTGACATAAGTTCTGATGAACCGTTTGTGCATGCCCTGAGTATAACCCTGCCCTCCGGACGTGTCTTTGTAAGACGAAGCAGACTTTTGTTTGGACGGATAAAGTATATTACTGGTATAATACCTCCCACCATCTGACTTATTGCTGTAGCGGCAGCTGCACCGACAATTCCCCAGCCGAAAGCAGCCATAAAAAGAGCGTCAAGTATAACATTTGTAAGTCCGGCAACAATCGTAACTGCAAGACCAAGCTGTGGCTTCTCAGCAGTCGAAAAGAAGCTCTGAAACTCATACTGAAGCATGTAGAATGGAAGGGCTATTAATATTACACGACCATATCTGACGCAATTGTCAAGCAATTCCCCTTCTGCGCCAAGAAATTCTGCAACGGGACGTATAAATATTATGCCCATAAGACCTATTACTACACCGCTTATAAATGTCGTATATACAAAAAGTGAAAAATGTCTTTTTGCCCGTTCATTATCGCCCTCGCCCATTGCCTTGGCAATAATCGCACTTCCGCCCGTTCCGAACATAAAGCCTACTGCACCGAGTATCATAAGAAACGGCATAATAAAATTTACAGCCGTAAACTGAACTTTTCCAACAATATTTGAAACAAAAAATCCGTCAACAACACCATAAATAGAAGTAAACACCATCATAATTATGGCGGGTAAAGTAAAACGCAGCAGCTTTTTATAATTAAAATGCTCTGAAAGCTGAATATTCATTTATATTTCCTCCATATTTTTCTTCATATTGCATATAAATTTTTTATAAAGCCTGAAAAACTCTGAGCGTTCCTTATCTGAAAATGATGCCAGCGAGCCTCCCTCAGCAGCAATTACAGCGTCAGCCGTTCTCTTTGCCAGTTCAGTTCCCTTGTCTGTAAGACTTAAAAGCTTCTTTCGTTTATCTATATCAGCGGTCATTTCAATATACCCATCCTCATGAAGCTTTTTCAGCGATGAATTTATAGTCTGCTTAGACTGATAAATTCTGCTGCATATTTCGCTCTGTACTATAGGTTCACTCAGTCTTATCGTATACACGATCCAGAGTCCACACTCCGATATTCCGAATTTCTTTGCGAACTTCCTGTATACGCTGTCGCATTCCTTCATTATTTCGTTAAACTGCAATATAAATTCAACATTGACATCCATCAGGCAGTCTCTCCTTTCATACGGCTCATAAGTAAATATCTGTCATAAAAAGTCCGAAACCGTACTATACATTATAACTGCTTTTATTGTGCTTGTCAAGTTTTTTTCAGAGCATACAAAAGCAGCCCCTGATAACTTCAGGAGCTGCTTTTTCTTTATTTTACAGGAATTACTTACCGTAGTAAGCGAGCATATAAAGGTGCTTGAGTTCGTCGATCTTAGGCAGACGTGGGTTAGCAGTTGTACACTGGTCGTTGAATGCCTTGTATGCGAGATCCTCAAGAGAATCCTCATAAACCTTAGGATCAATATATGATCTCTTGTCAACTTCTCCGGCTTCCTTGATTGTAAGCGGAATATTAACCTTCTTCATGAGGTTTCTAACAGCATCAGCAAGAGCCTTTACACCTTCCTGAGTTGATGCGTTCTTTGGAACAAAGCCCATGATCTTAGCGATCTCAGCATAACGCTCAGGAGCAATATAGTGGTCATATTTTGGCCATGCAGCAAACTTTGTAGGTGTCGGCTCACCATTGTATTCAATAACGTGTGGGAGCAGATAAGCGTTTGCAAGACCATGCGGAATGTGGAATTCACCGCCAAGCTTATGAGCAAGAGAGTGGTTAACACCGAGGAATGCATTTGTGAACGCCATACCTGCAATACAAGAAGCATTGTGCATCTTTTCTCTTGCAAGCTCATCAGCTGTTTCGTATGAGCTTGGAAGATATTCAAATACAAGCTTGATTGCGTGGAGCGCAAGAGCGTCAGTATAATCATTAGCAAGGATTGAAACATAAGCTTCAATTGCGTGAGTCAGAACATCAAGACCTGTGAAAGCTGTTGAAGCCTTAGGAACTGTATAAACGAACTCTGGGTCGATGATAGCAATATCCGGAGTAAGCTCATAGTCAGCAAGAGGGTACTTCATATTCTTGCTCTTATCAGAAATAACGGCAAATGATGTTACCTCAGAACCTGTACCTGAAGTTGTAGGGATGGCAACCATCTTAGCCTTCTTACCCATCTTAGGGAACTTGTAAACTCTCTTACGGATATCCATAAACTTCTGAGCCATACCGATGAAGTCAGCGTCCGGATTCTCATAGAAGAGCCACATTGCCTTAGCTGCGTCCATTGCTGAACCGCCGCCGAGTGAAACGATAGTATCAGGACGGAATGAGTTCATAACCTCTACGCCCTTCTTAACTGTTGTAAGATCCGGGTCTGGCTCAACTTCGCTGAAGATTTCAATAATTGGCTTGTTAGCGTTCTTGTGAAGCTGATATGTTACTCTTTCAACATATCCAAACTGAACCATTCCAGGGTCAGCAACGATCATAACTCTCTTGATGTCAGGCATCTTTGCAAGATACTGAACTGAACCTGGTTCAATATAAATCTTTTCAGGAACCTTAAACCACTGCATATTCAATCTCCTCTTAGCAACTTTCTTTCTGTTGATAAGGTTCTTGACTGTAACGTTCTCAGATACAGAGTTTTTACCGTAAGAACCGCATCCAAGTGTAAGTGATGGAGCCATTGCGTTGTAAACGTCACCGATAGCACCGAATGAAGCTGGTGAGTTAACTACGATACGGCTTGCCTTCATTGTTTCGCCGTACTTTTCAATAAGCTCTTCATTTGTGGAGTGAATAACAGCTGTATGACCAGCACCATGCTTGAGCATTTCTTCACACATTTCAAGTGCGTGTTCTGTTGTGTCAGCCTTAACAACTGCAAGTACAGGAGAAAGCTTTTCAAGTGCGAGCGGATACTGTTCAGCATTTGTGCCGCCGATTTCAACGCAGAGCACCTTTGTTTCCTTAGGAATTGTGATGCCAGCCTTTTCAGCGATCTGCCATGGATACTGTCCAACAACCCAAGGCTGAACAGCCATCTTTTCAACGTTAATAACAACGTCCTGTATCTTCTTTATCTCTTCCGGCTTTGCAAAGTAGCAGCCATGAACCTTCATGAAGTCAACTACCTCGTCATAAACCTCTGTATCAACGATAGCAGCCTGTTCTGAAGCACAGATCATACCGTTATCGAATGACTTTGAAAGGATAAGATCGTTAACAGCCTGCTTGATCTTTGCAGACTTTTCAATATAGCAAGGTGTGTTACCAGGACCAACGCCAAGAGCCGGCTTACCAGCTGAGTAAGCAGCCTTAACCATTCCAGGACCGCCTGTTGCAAGAATTGTTGCAACGTCAGGATGATTCATAAGACATCCTGTAGCTTCGATTGAAGGATGTTCGATCCACTGGATACAGTCCTTAGGAGCGCCGGCAGCAACTGCGGCATCTCTGATTATTTCAGCAGCTCTGATTGAGCAGTTCTGTGCATTTGGGTGGAAACCGAAGATGATCGGGTTTCTTGTCTTAAGGCAGCTGATTGCCTTGAACATTGTTGTTGAAGTCGGGTTTGTAACAGGTGTTACACCGGCAACGATACCAACAGGCTCGCCGATTTCGAGGTAGCTTTCATTTTCGTTGTCCTCGATGATGCCGACTGTCTTCTCGTACTTAATTGAGTGCCAGATATACTCTGTTGAGAAGATATTCTTTGTAACCTTGTCCTCAAAGATACCTCTGCCTGTTTCGTCAACAGCCATCTTTGCAAGTTCCATCTGTGCTGAAAGACCTGCAAGAGCTGCTGCCTTTGTGATCTTGTCGATCTGTTCCTGATTATAGCTCATGTATTCATCAAGAGCTACCTTAGCCTTAGCAACCAGTCCGTCGATCATTACCTTAGGATCAACCTGCGGCTGCTCAGCAGTCTTCTTTGGTTCCTTTTTGTCTGCCATTTGAGTTTCCTCCTGTAAAATAAAGTTAATAAAATTCATTTCATTTCAATAACAGTTGTTAATTTCTTAACAATGTTATTATACCACATTGTTATTTTTTTGTCAATAGAGATGTGAAATAAATTTATACTGAATTACAGGCTTATTTTTCCCCGTATTTCCGGCAATATGCCAAATTCATATTTTTTTAAACAATATTTTCAGAGCGCTTCGGTTTTAAAGCTTATATTCTGACATTTTTCAGCTTAAAAGAGAGCGCTTTAATATGATTAAATCAAATACATTGATTACGCCGTCGCCGTTCATATCAGCAACAGCCGTCAGAATATCCTGGCTTGTCCCGCTGTTTGTCAAAAATTCATTCATAAGGACAGCATCAGCTGACGATACTGTTCCGTCGCCGTTTAAATCGCCTATAATTTCAAATTTACGTCCATATTTTTCTGCATAAGCCTGAGCTGTTGAGTTTTCATAGCCGTAGATTGTGCCATCGAAATAAGATACATTTATTTCAGAATCATATTTGTTTGATATTGTTTCCTTATAATCATATATTTTACAATCCGGATTTCTAATTATTATACTTTCAAGATTTATACAATAATCAAATGCATAGTTTCCTATACTTGTTACGCTATCCGGAATATTTATACTTGTAAAGCTTCTACAATTCATAAATGCATTGTCACCTATACCTCTCGTTCCGTCCTTTATTTCAACAGTTGTTACATCTTTATCATAATCAACAATCCATTTATCTACATATTTAACACCTGTCTGACTTTCAAGCAATGCTGTCTTATCAAATGCATTTCTTCCTATACTCGTTACACTATCTGGAATACTTATATTTGTAAGATTTTCACAATAATAAAATGCAGCTTCTCCTATACTTGTCACATTATCCGAAATATTTATGCTTGCTAAGCTTGTACATTTACAAAATGCATAATCTCCTATACTTGTCACACTATCTGGAATTTTTATGTTTGTTAGACTTGTACATTCACAAAATGCATAGTCTCCTATACTTGTCACACCATCTGGAATTTTTATATTTATAAGATTTGTACAAAAAGAAAATGCACTACCTTCTATAATCGTCACACCATCCGGAATATTTACGTTTGCTAAATTTGTACAATTATAAAATGCTTGCTTTCCTATCGCTGCAACCTTAAGTCCATCAATCTCGCTCGGAATTTCTACTTCAGTCGCAGATTCATCACAATCTGTAATGCATATATAATCGTATGTTCCGTCGTAATCTTCATCAACTTTTTTATATTTCAGGTAATCGCCATAGGAGAGTTCGTCGCTGCTTGAATAGGCGCTGACGCTTATGTCAGAAATTAGAGGCTGTACCCCCCCCCATTGTGCATATTGCACAAATTGTTGCCGTAATTACTCCAAAAATTTTCTTCATAATACATTTCTCCTTGCATTTTTTTGTAATATTGTAATTTAATTATACCATGTCCCGCATAACTTGTCAATTATTTTTTCCTTTTAAACTGAAATTTTTTCAGAACAAAAAACACCGCACAAATGTGCGGCATTTTTATTCAAGCATTAATTTTTAACAGTTCTCCTGAGCCATGCGTTCGCAAGATCCAGCGCCTCATAAAGGCTCTCCTTCTCGCTGCTCTTTGTGATGGCCTTGTTCGGCGGGAGACTCAGATCTGTTGACATCTGATATACCTTTATTTTGCTTGCGACCTCCAGGTCCTTGATCTTCTTCTTCTGAAGAATCTGAAGCATCACAACATAATCGTCGGTCATGTTTCCGTAGTAAATAACATTATCATGTCTGACAAGCGGATATCCCTTGTAAGTAAAAAAACTGCTGCTCATAATATTCCTCCTTCTTGGGGCAATTATGTGCAATAAATGAGGAGTCAGACACCGCAGCTTTTGGCGTAACTGTTCCTCTTCCGGACATTTTTCGTCTGTCGAATGTGCCGGATATTGTCTGAATTGCCTTAAATGTCATATATCAGTGTATGTCTGATGTAAACACGCTTTGTTTATTTTAACACATCTGTGCTGCGCCTGGTGTCGAAAAAGGTCACCAGTTCATAACAAATTCTTCGTCTGTATCAAATTTGCTCAGATTGTCGATCAGCAGATCAACATAAGCCATTCTGCATTTGAAGCAAGGCGTTCCGTTAACGCTTATAAGCGCTTTCTTTCCGTCCGCCTTATAGAAGTCAATGGTCTGCTTTGTCTTGCCATCCTGAGTTTCAAGGCTTATCGAAACAACCGGATCTCCCGAAGGCTCTTCGTCAATTACAAATTCCTCCGCCGAGGTTTTGAGAAGGAACGTATAGAAGCTCCTGAAACGCTCGCTGTCGCATTCCTTTCCGTTTTTTGTAACCTTATAATCGTCCTGAGAAGTTCCGCTTCCCTCAAAGCTTACCTTCTCGCCGCCGTCAACGCTTATATCAAGCTTTCCGATATCCCACACATATGTGCCGAATACCATTCTTGACGTTATATCTCCCGGCTGGAGAGTTGCCCAGCAGAGATTTTCCGAATCAACGGCATATATGATATCGTTGTCGTTGAACATTACAAGATAACAGCTGCTGCCGCCAACCTCAAGCTTGCTTCCGATTTTCAGCGTATACTCCTTCGGTTCGTCTGTTTTCATGGTTACAGTACACAAAGGCTTGTCAAGTCCTGACGCTGCGATCTCATCATCAGACGGCGAAACGATCATTACCGACTGAGCACTCAAACCGAAAAGTCCCTGCGTTGCATCCTGTGATTTTTCCACATCCAGATATGCAAATACCGGCTCTGTCATATAATGTGTTGCGAGAGTACCGCTTGTTGTATTTTCATCATCCGTTGAATCATCATACTTTAAAACAATGTCATAGTCAAGGTCGGGTCTTTCGATTTTTATCTCTTCCACAGTCGGCATAGCATCATCAGCAGGTTTTTCGAGCAGCGTTGTTGAGATATATTTTTCAGCGTCGTTCAGAAAAACGCTCAGACTGCTTGTTGCTGCAAGGTAAACAGAATCCCCGTCCTTTTCCATGCAGTAGGTTTCGCCTTTGACAGGTGATTCATTTCCGACAAGTATCGTCTTTTCCCCTGAGCCTGCCTTGACCCTAATCTCAGCAAGCGGACTTTTCAATCCATACTTTTCCAGGTCAGCCGGATTTTCCTCTGCTGTTGAGTCCGAATTCAGCGCTGCACTGCTGTTTAAAAGCGAGGATGTCAGCGTTGTATTAATATCAAACTTTTCAAAGCCTTTTATTGTAAATGTAACTGTTCCGTCCTCAGCCGGTTCGCCGTCAGGTATACCTGTGTATTCGCCGGATGAATTCTTAACAGTAACAGATTCAATATCTGATTTTTCAAAGTCCAGAAGCGAAACCGGAACAGAGCTTTCATCCATTGAAACAGCCTCGCTTGAAGCTGATGAGCTTTCATCACCGCCGTCTGTCAGCATAAGAGCTGCATAGCCTCCTCCGGCAGCAAGAAGTGCCACAGTACAGGCAATTAAAGCTATGGTGTTTTTTTTCATCGGTTCTTTCTCCTCAGGAATACCACGATTCCGACAGCTACAACAGCAAGCGGAATTATATAGATAACTGTATTTTTGATAGCCTTGAGCTGTGATGCCTTAACATCTATGGTCTTGGCTGAAAGATCCTTTTCAGCTATAATAATACCGTTTTCCTTGCCGCACATTTTGTTTACAGCATTTATAACATACTCAGCATTATTATAAGTATTTGAATAGGTAAGAACCTGATCAAGAATTGTTGCGCCACCTATTACCATAACATTATTGACATGAGCTGTATTTTCACTGTCCATATTTGTCTTGGTTGCAACAGCCATAACTGTCTGTGCCGACTTTTCTGCGCTGTCCGGATCAAATTCCGTTGTTTCTTCGGTTTCAGCCTCTGTAGCCTCCTCGCCGTTTTTTGCAGCCTCAGCTTTTGCCTTTGCTTCCTCAGCAGACTGCATTTCAAGCGGATAAAGGAAAGACGTATCCGAAGTTGTCAGCAGAGCTGTAGTCGTTCTGTCAACATTTGCGTCAAACAGGAGATTAACAGGTCTCGCAAGTGGAACAATAACTGGCAGCTTTGTATTTGAAAGACCTTCGCTGTAGGTTTCATCAGCCATTTCAGCAATTGGTGCGCTCAGCTGTCCCTTCATAGTTGTAACATACTGGCTCTTATTCTTATCTGATTCATATACAATGCTTCCGCCTACTTCAATTCCCCATACCTCAAGGAAATCGTTGATGTTAGGAGTTGAATATTGCAGAACATCTGCTATATAAATAAGATCCCTGTCAAGATCACCGTTATTGTAAAGAAAATCATCAAGCTTCTTTATACTGTCCTCTGACAGATCGTTTACCGGTGCCGGAAGAACCACAATATTATAGTCGTCCGGAGAAATCTCGTCTGTCATTATATCCACCTCGGAAACCTCATAGCCGTTTTTGTCCATAAGATTATAAAGAGCAGATATTGAATATGCATTGTCCGAATGATATATAGCAGAACCATTATACTTGCTTATAAACGCTGCCTTCTGCGGATTTGCGTCTGTAACGCTCATTATTGCAGATGTAAGCTCCTGTTCACCCTTATAGCTTGTTATGCTGCTGCTTCCGTAATAATCTGACTGAATATTGAACAGGTCATTGACGCTCATTACCTTTACCCTGTCAGAAGCAGCAACAACGATATCTCCCTCAGATATCTCTCCGTTGTAATTTGCAGAATATTTTGTAACAACGTCCGGATTTGAAGCAACATCATAGAAATTAACCTTGATATGGTCAGAATACTGCTGATACTTTTCGAGAGTTTCTAAAACCATCTTCATATATGTGCTTCCGGTCTCAAAGTTAGATTCTTTTGCCATAACGGCAATCTCAACATCATTTTTGATGCCCTTTACATAATCAATCGTATCCTGAGACACTTCATAATACTTTTCGCTTGTCAGATCAAGCTTTATATCCTTCTTTTCAGTAATAACGCCGGCAATAAGGTTTATGACAACTACAAAAGCAATAAAAAATACTGTTATAACTGTCGCAAGCGTTCCGTATTTAAGCTTCTTTTTATTAAAAGGCTTTTTTTCCTTTTCAGGTTTAACCGTTTCGTTAGCCATTGTAATCTATACCTCCTTAACTCCAGCGTCTTTTCTCAAATACCCTGACAGTCAGGAAATTGAAAATAACAGCTGTACTTATAAAGAAAAGCACACTTGAAAGATTGAAAATACCACAGGTAAATTCATAGTATTTCGTATAGAAAGAAAGTGAATTGAGAATGTTGGCAATAAAGTCCACCTTAACATAGCCTGCGATGAAATCAAGAAGATACAGAACCATCAGCAGAAGAATGCCGAATACGGCAGCTACCACCTGATTTTCGGTAAGTGATGAAACGAACATTGTAACTGCAATAAATGCGCTTCCTACGAAAAACAGCGCCGCATAGTTGGAAATTATAATATTCCATGAAACATCGCCGAAATAGCTGAGTATGAGCGCATAGACAAATACAATGCTGATTCCCATTATGTACATGAGAAGAGTTGCAAAATATTTTCCTAAGACAATTCCCCCCAGGCTAACCGGAGCTGTCAGCAGTCCCTGTTCTGTCTTCTGCTTTTTTTCCTCACTGAATGATTTCATTGTCAGTATCGGAATAAGTATAACAATAATCAGAAACAGGCTCGAAAACAGTCCCGACATATCAGTCGTTGCTGAATAAAGGCTTGTACTGTAGAAGAAATAACCTGAGAAAGCGTAAAATACCGCAAGAAATACATAAGCGATACTTGATGTAAAAAATGAACCGATCTCACGTCTGAATATAGCACCCATCAGTCATTACCTCCGTTTTCGGCTTTATCTGATCCGGACTTTGAGTTTCTGAGCTTTTTAACATGCTCTGAAACGCCGTCGCCCATTGTAATCTTCAGGAATATGTCCTCAAGCGTTGCCTCTGCTGACTGCATAAGCAGGATAGTCCAGCCCATCTTGTTGATAAGTGCGCTGACTTCTCTTCTCAGGTCAATGCCGTCATTTGCTTCAAGCTCATACTCATAAACATTAGTTTCCTTTTCCATGGCTGCCCTTGCATATTTAAGCCCCGGAATCCTTTTTAGTTCAGGAAGAATCTCGTCCTTGTTTCCCTCAAGCCTTATTATAAGCCTGTGGTCAGTCGATATTTTCTTTGAGAGATTGTCAATAGTGTCGTCAGCCGCTATCTCTCCCTTATTGATAATGATAACTCTGTCACAGACCATCTTTATCTCGGAAAGGATATGCGACGAAAGAATCAGCGTATGATTTCTTCCAAGCTTCTTTATAAGTTCTCTGATTTCCACCATCTGCTCCGGGTCAAGTCCTACAGTCGGTTCGTCCAGGATCAGAACCGGTGGATTGCCTATCAGAGCCTGTGCAAGTCCGACACGCTGTTTATAACCCTTTGAAAGATGTTTTATAATTCTGTCCTTTACATCAGTTATCTTGCAAAGCTCACAGATGTCAGACAGATGAGTCTTTCTTGGCAGTTTGCATTTTTTCAGGTCAAACACGAAATTAAGGTATGACTTTACGGTCATATCCAGATACAGTGGCGGAAGTTCCGGAAGATATCCTATATTTGCTTTTGCCTTTATAGGGTCGTCAAGAATATCAACGCCGTTGATAAGTACAGAACCGGAGGTTGATGAAATATATCCGGTCAGCATGTTCATTGTTGTGGATTTTCCAGCACCATTCGGCCCTAAAAATCCGAGTATCTCTCCGTCATTGACAACAAAGCTTATATCGTTTACAGCTCTTTTGTCGCCGTAATGTTTAGTGAGATTTTTAACCTCTATCATTTAAAGTGCTACCTCCTAACACAGCTTGTCACACCCGGGACGCAATCCGCACAGAAATAATTATGCGGTATTGCGTTAATTTTAACAATTTAATGTGACAGTTCTATGAAAACATTATGAAAGCTTTTCTATACCCTTTCTGATTCGTGCAAGTGTATCCTCTTTACCCAGAATATCACAAAGTTCAACACCGCCGCCCGGAGTAAACTGCTTTCCGGAAACAGCTGTTCTTACCGGCCACAGCAGCCATCCGTTTTTAACCTCAAGCTTCGCAATAAGGTCAAACAGAGCCTTGTGAATAGATTCTGTATTCCACTCGCCAAGCTCCTCCAGAACAGGCAGAACTGCTTTTAATGCCTCAAGAGAGGTTTCCTCATTTGTTTTCATTTTCTTGTGGCAGTACATTGCCGTATCATAGTCCGGAAGCTTGTCAATAAAGTCAACCATCTCCGGAACATCATTGAAAATTTCTGTTCTCGGCTGAAGCACTGATGCCAGCAACGGGAGGTCAATATCCTCTCTCTTTACTGTCTGACGGATATAAGGTGTAACATGCTCCAGGAAAACCTCAGGAGTCATTCTTCTTATATGGGCAGCATTGACAGCCTTGAGCTTTACAGGGTCAAATATAGCAGGAGATTTTGAAATGCCGCTTATATCAAAATTCTCGATAAGCTCATCAAGAGTAAATATCTCCTCTTCACCCTTAGGTGCCCAGCCCAGAAGCGCAATAAAGTTGACAACAGCTTCAGGAAGGAAGCCCTTTGCAACAATATCCTCAAATGAAGCGTCTCCGTTTCTCTTTGAAAGCTTGTTATTCTGATCCTTCATTACCGGAGGACAGTGAATGTATACAGGAACTTCCCAGCCGAAAGCCTTGTAAAGCAGATTATACTTCGGCGCTGACGAAAGATATTCGTTTCCTCTTACAACATGTGTGATACCCATTGTGTGATCGTCAACAACATTTGCAAAGTTATATGTCGGCATACCGTCCGTCTTTATAAGAATCTGGTCATCAAGAGTTGAGTTTTCAACAGTGATATCGCCGTATATTTCATCATGGAAGGTTGTTGTGCCTTCAAGCGGCATTTTCTGTCTTATAACATAAGGAACTCCGGCAGCAAGCTTCTCCTCAATTTCTTCCTTTGAAAGATTACGGCAATGCCTGTCATACATCGGAGGAATATGAGATGCCTCCTGAATCTTCCTTACCTCGTCAAGTCTTTCCTTGTCACAGAAGCAGTAATATGCGTCGCCGCTTTCAACAAGCTTCAGAGCATACTCCTTGAACATGCCCATTCTTTCCGACTGAACATAAGGGCCATAATCTCCGCCGATATCCGGACCTTCATCCCATTTAAGTCCAGCTTTTCTCAGTGTATCATAAATTACATCTACTGCCCCCTCGACATATCTTTCCTGGTCAGTATCCTCAATTCTCAGAATAAAATCTCCGCCATTTTTTCTGGCAATTAAATATGTATAAAGAGCTGTTCTCAGATTTCCTATATGCATATAGCCTGTCGGACTTGGTGCAAATCTTGTTCTTACTCTTTTAGCCATTTATTTCATTTCCTTTCCTGAAGGTTTCTGCATTTCTGTTATTACAGAATTCTGCCTAACATAATCAATATCTGCAAAAACCTGTTTTTTAAGCTCTTCAAGCGAGCCAAACTTTTTTTCATCTCTTACAAATTCCATAAATCGCACCTCGGGCTTTCTGCCGTAAAGGTCACCGCTATAGTCCAGTATATGGGTTTCCGCAAGAGGCTTTATATCCTTTTCAACTGTCGGCTTAACGCCTATATTTGTAATTGAATTATATATCTTACCATCAATTCCCGTTAAAGTGTGGTACACGCCTTTTCTCGGAACAAGCTGTCGTTCTCCGAAAAGCTGATTTATGGTCGGAAAATCAAGAGTTCTTCCGAGTCTGTTTCCTTCGACTACCTCTCCGTAAATCGAATACATTCCGCAGCCTGAAGTATAAATCTCCTGAACCTTTCCCTCTCTGAGCATTTCCCGAAACCTTTCAGAAGAAAAATGGTTTTTCCCAAGACCTATGACTCTGACTTCAAAGCCATACTTTTCCCCAAGCTTTTCAAGTTCGTGTACTGTGAATAATGCGTCCTTTCCAAAACGGAAGTTGTCGCCGCAGACCACAGCACCGGCATTCATTCTCTCACAAATAATCTTTCTGACAAATTCTTCGCCGTCCATTTCTCTGAGAAAGTCAAAATCCGGTGAAAATACATATTCAGCTCCGAGTTTATCCAGAATCCTCAGCTTCTGCTCATTTGTATAAATATACTCAAACGGTTTGCCATGCTTGAAGCTCATAGACTCTGTCTTAAAGGTAAACACAGCCGGAACAAGACCGGTAAATTTTTCAGCTTCTGAAATAACAAGCCTGTGTCCACAGTGAACTCCGTCAAATATCCCCATAGCAACGGCAGTTTTATCCTTTATCCGTCCGCTTTCAGTTATATTTATCATTTCTGACTGTCACCGTCCCCGGAAAGGTTTTTAAATACTCTCAGCTCATTGTTCGGAATATCCGAAACAGCTATTCCCAAAAACTCATTCTTATCTGAATAAATACGATACTGTTCCTTTCCGTCAAAGCCTTTAAGCTTGTCAAGGTGAAGCTTAACGCCGTTTCTGTACATTTTTGTTTTCATCTCACTAAGGCGTATTTCCGGAAGAGTCTCAAAAAGCCGTTCAACAGAAATAACCGCATTTTGCAGCTCACCTCTGTCACGAAGCTGTTCGAGCTGTTCAAGCGTTACACATTCATCAAGTGAAAATCCGTTTGAAAACGTTCTGACAAGAGAAGTCATAACAGCTCCGCAACCAAGCTGCTGACCTATATCATGAATAAGCGTTCTTATATAAGTTCCTCCGGAACAGTCCGTTTCTATGATTCCCTCTCCGGTCTTTTCACTGAACTGTATAATTTCAAGCCTGTTTACTGTAACGCTTCTTGCCTCACGCTCAACCTCGATTCCTTTTCTTGCAAGCTCATAAAGACGCTTTCCTCCGACGGAAACAGCCGAATACATCGGAGGTATCTGTTCTATATCGCCTGTAAAACTGCGTACAGTATCTTCAAGCTGTGCAGCTGAAACACTAAAGGCATTTTCAGACAGAATCTTTCCCGTTATGTCCTGGGTATCAGTTGTGATCCCAAGCCTGAATCCGGCAGTATATGACTTCCCGGTGTGCGGAATAATGCTTACTGCCTTTGTAGCACTGCCGCAGAAAACTGGAAGCACACCTGTTGCCATAGGGTCGAGCGTGCCTGAATGCCCCAGTTTCTTCATTTTAAGGATTCCCCTCATCTTTGCTATAACATCAAAGGAAGTAAAGCCCTGAGGTTTATTTACTGCAATAATGCCGTTCAGCTGCATTTTTCAATTCCCTCTGCAACTGCTGCAACTATCTGCTTTTTAACCTCGTCAAGAGTTCCATTCAAAAGACAGCCTGCTGCCTTGACATGACCGCCTCCGCCAAGAGATGCGCATATATCCGAAACATTCACATTATTTGCTGAACGCATGGATATCTTATAGCTGTTTTCATCTCTCTGTTTTATGGTAACTCCGACCTCAACTCCCTCAACCTGAAGCGGGATTCCGGCAAGGCCTTCAAGCTCGGACGCATCAACGCCCCATTTTTTCAGGATGTCAGTCGTAACGCATATCATAGTACAGCGGTCGTCAAGATAATATTCCATTATATCTGTAACGGCTCTCTCAATTTTTATTCTGCCCTTGCTCTTGACCTCGAACATTTCACGATTTATATGCGCATATCCGATATCATGGGTTCTTTTAAGCTCTGCTACGATCTCATGACATCTCGCCGTAGTGTTTTCATACTTAAAGCAGCCGGTATCAGTAGCAATGCCGGTATAAATACATCTAGTAATATCCTCCGTAACGGGGATATCCAGAAGCTTTATAAGCTCGAACACCACCTCGCATGCAGCTGAAGCGTCCGGACATACCAGCGTTTTCTTGGCATAGAACGTATTTGAAATGTGGTGGTCAATACAAAGATCGACCTTATCGCCATAAATCGCCTTATATCTGCCCAGCAAATTTATATCCGCCACGTCAGAAGCTATGATAAAATCAGGTTCAAATTCCTCGTCAGTATATCCGTCCGTTATAAATTTATATCTCGGCGGTATTTCATCAGAGCATATAACCCTGGCTTTTTTGCCCATATATTTAAGCATGTGATAAATTGCCGTTCCAGAGCCTGTACAGTCGCCGTCAGGACTCTGGTGAATAAGAATATAGGCATTTCCGCAGTTTTTCAGCAGTTCTGCCGCTTCACTAAAATCTATTTTCATTCCTTCCACATCCTCTGAATTAAAAATCCTGTCACAACCGCCTTAAAGCTCTCTGAGCTTCTGATTTATTTCCGCACTGTGTGCAATTGAATCATCAGCTATAAATTTCAGATCAGGACATTTTCTCATATGAAGCCTATGAAAAAGCTCCCTTTTTATAAATCCGGACGCACTTGTCAGTCCCTCAGCTGATCTTTCAGCCTTTTCAATTCCCTCAAAGCAGGATACATAGACCTTGCAGTGCGAGAGATCATTTGAAAGGTCAACCCTGACAACAGTCAGCATCTGATCCACTCTCGGATCCTTTACATCCCTGAGTATATCTGTAAGCTCACGCTTTATATCCTCAGCCATTCTTCCGACCTTGAAGCTTGACATATGCTACCTCCGATCATTTTAATGACCGGCGCCGCCAGTCTGACAGCACCGGATCAGCAATTATTCAGTATATTCTTCCATAATAAAGCCTTCGAGTATATCGCCTTCCTTTATATCAGAAAAACGCTCCAGACTTATTCCGCATTCATAGCTCTGAGCAACTTCCTTGACATCATCCTTAAAGCGCTTGAGCGAATCGATCTTATCCTCAGCAATAACAATACCATCACGAACAACTCTTATCTGACATGCTCTTGTGATCTTTCCGTCAATTACATATGAACCGGCAACAGCTCCGACATTTGATATCTTGTATACCTGTCTTACCTCAGCCTTTCCAAGAACGACCTCTCTGAACTTAGGCGCAAGCATACCCTTCATAGCTGCTTCGATTTCCTCGATTGCGTCATAAATAATTCTGTAAAGTCTTATGTCAACGCCGTCACGCTTTGCATTTTCCTCAGCAACCGGATCAGGACGAACGTTAAATCCGACAATTATAGCACCCGAAGCCTCAGCAAGCATGATATCGCTTTCCGATACCGCACCGACGCCTCCATGAATCACCTTTACTCTTACCTCGTCATTAGTAAGCTTTTCAAGTGACTGTCTTACAGCTTCAACAGAACCCTGAACGTCAGCTTTTACAATAATAGGAAGTTCCTTGACCTCTCCCTGTGCGATCTGGCTGAACAGGTTGTCAAGAGTAACCTTCTGATAAGCCTTGAACTGTTCCTGCTTGGCTTCATGCTTTCTCTGTTCAACAAGCTCTCTTGCCAGCTTTTCATCCTCAACAGCATTGAATGTGTCGCCTGCGCTCGGAACCTCTGCAAGACCTGTAATCTCAACAGGTACAGACGGACCGGCTGAGTCGATCTTGCTGCCCTTGTCGTTTGTCATAACTCTGACCTTTCCGACAGCTGTTCCGGCTATGATAACATCGCCTGTGTGAAGAGTACCGTTCTGAACGAGAAGTGTTGCAACTGGGCCTCTTCCCTTATCAAGTCTTGCCTCAATGACAGCGCCCTTTGCAAGTCTCTCAGGATTTGCTTTCAACTCCTTCATCTCAGCAATAAGCAGAACATCCTCCAGAAGCTCGTCAATGCCTTCGCCTGTCTTTGCAGAAACAGGTACGCACATAACGTCGCCGCCCCATTCCTCTACAACAAGACCATGCTCAGTAAGCTCCTGCTTTACTCTTTCAACATTTGCACCTTCCTTATCCATTTTGTTGACAGCGACAACTATTGATACATTTGCAGCCTTTGCATGGTTGATGGATTCAATAGTCTGAGGCATGATGCCGTCGTCGGCAGCAACAACAAGTATTGCTATATCCGTAACGTCAGCGCCTCTTGCTCTCATGGATGTAAACGCTTCATGACCAGGAGTATCAAGGAAAGTTATCATCTTGTCCTGAACCTTAACCTGGTAAGCACCTATATGCTGTGTAATGCCGCCTGCTTCTGAAGCAGTTACATTTGCGTGTCTGATCCTGTCAAGAAGTGAAGTCTTACCATGGTCAACGTGACCCATAACAACAACGACCGGACTTCTTTCCTCTGTGTTGTTATCATCGTCGTCGCTGTTGTCGATAAGACGTTCTTCAATTGTAACAATAACTTCTTTTTCAACCTTAGCGCCCATCTCATCAGCAATAAGCGCAGCTGTATCAAAGTCAATAACCTCATTGATGGACGCCATAACTCCCAGACCCATAAGTTTCTTGATTACCTGCGTCGCAGCAGCTTTCAGTCTTACCGCAAGCTCTCCGACTGTAATTTCATCAGGGATCATTACCTTGAGCTGCTGATTTCTTGCCTTTTCAAGCTGTATGCGGCGGAGTCTGTCTGCCTCAGTTTCTTTCTTGCTTGAATACTTGTTTTTGTTTCTCTGTGCAGATTTCTGATTTATTTTCTGCTTCTTTGAGTAATTGTCCTTGTGCTGCTTTCCGGCAGTCGGAGCAATCTGCTCATATCGCTCGTTATACTTGTCAAGATTTACATAAGAACCTCTTGTGTCAATTGTTCTTCTGTTGTCGGAAACATTTTCAACAGTTGTTGACATATTTGTTCCGAGCTTCTGCTTTTCGCCATGCTTCTGAGCCTTTGCCGGCTGCTTTGAGGTCTTTTTGCCCTGTTCAGCCTTAGCAGGCTCCGGCTTTTTCTCCGGCGCAGCCTTCTTCTGAGCTTCCTGCTTCTCAGGCTTTTCATTTTCTGACTTAGCCAGTGTTTTTTCAGCCTTTTTAGCCTTCGGAGCCGATTTTTTAGGTGCTTCCTTTTTAGCAGGCTTCTCTTCATTCTCTGATACTGGTTTATTCTTTGACTCAAAATAGCTGTCAAAGCTTTCAACCTGATTCTGCTGTGAATAATGCTCTAAAACATAATTCATCTCATCGTCTGAAAGTCCGGTTGTATTTTTTCTCTTTACACCGTCATATTTTTCAAGAAAATCTATAAGCTCCTGATTTTCTATTTTAAGGTCTTTTGCAGCCTCTGCAAGCTTTACTTTTTTCGTCATAGGCGAAACCTCCTGTATGTTCATGAAAATTTTTCAGGCAGCCGCACCGTTTTTCAGGCACAGTTAAAAGCCTTTCATAAAGCTTCTGCCAGCGATTTTCTCCGCACTGAAAGCGGATATCTATATAAACGCAAGCTCATCGCTCACTGTTGTTTCTTTCGGATCTTCTCTTCCTTCTGGTTTTAGTTTTTCCGGGACTCCAGACTGTTCCAAGCGTTCTTATCCTGTTTGCAAAACCGAAATCGCATATTGCCGCAACGACCACCTGTTTCCTTACAATGTCAAACATATCATAGGAATCCAGATCAAGCGACACTATGTCAACAAGACTGTTAGTACAGATAAAGCGTATTTCCTTTAAGGTTTTCTGCGATATATCCTCTGTCACAATAACACAGGAAACATTCCCCTCATAAATCATTTCCTTTACAGCATCAAACCCCAGAACGATCTTTCCCGCCTTCCGGCACATTGAAAGAATATTAAATATCTTCTGCTGTGAGTTCATTTTTCATCCCCTCATAAACCGAATCATCAATTTTGCAGGACAATGACTTTTCAAAGCGCCTTGCCTTTCTCGCCTTTTCAAAGCATTCACTGCTGCGGCATATATACGCTCCCCTGCCGGATTTCTTTCCGGTAAAATCAAGCGAAACCTCGCCCTCCGGCGATTTTACCACCCTTATCATTTCACGCTTGTTTTTCATCTCGCTGCAGCCTAAGCACATTCTCATGGGTATTTTCTTTGTTTTCATCAAAATTCCCCCTTGCAGAATATATTATTTAACAGCTTCGCCGGAATTTTCAGATTTCTGATCCGATTTTTCTTCCGCCGGCTGTTCCTTTTCAGGCTCTTCACTGCTCATTCCCTTTATAGGAATTTCAAATTCCGGCTTTATGTCGATCTTGTATCCTGTAAGCTTTGCCGCAAGCTTTGCATTCTGACCTCTGTTTCCGATTGCGAGTGAAAGCTGATCGTTCGGAACGATTACTCTGCATTCCTTTGTATCGCCTTCAGCAACTGTAACACTTAAAACCTTTGCCGGTGCAAGAGCCTTTGCAATAAACTCTGCCGGATCTTCGCTGTAATTGATAATATCAATTTTTTCCCCGTTCAGCTCATCAACAACTGCCTGTATTCTTGACCTTTTCGGGCCGATACATGCGCCGACAGCATCAACATTTTCATCCTTTGACCAGACAGCAACCTTTGTTCTTGCTCCAGCTTCTCTTGAAATTGACTTTATTTCAACAATTCCGTCATAAATTTCAGGAACCTCAAGCTCAAAAAGACGCTTTACAAGATCCCTGTGTGCTCTTGAGATCTTAATAATAGGTTTCTTAGATTTGTTGACAATACCTGTAACATAAACCTTTACCTGATCACCTTCCTTGAGATGCTCTCCCGGTATCTGCTCGTTTCTGAAAAGATAAAGCTCGGTCTTGTCGTAAACGACTGTAACTGTTCCGCTTCCCGGCTCAACCTGCGAAACCTTTGCTGTAATGCATTCGTTTTCCTTGTCCTGAAAACGGCTGAGTATATTTTCACGATTTATTTCTCTTAAATCGCCCTTTATCGACTGCTTTGCTGACTGCGCCGCAGCTCTTCCGAATTTTGCAGCGTCCAGCGGATACTCAACAGTACCGCCAAGATATGCATTAGGGTCAATAGTTCTGGCTTCATCAATGTTTATCTCGTTATAGTCGATAGGTTCATCATCAACTACTGTCTTTATAAGATACATCTCAAGCTTTTTCTTTGCGGGATCAATATCAACTCTTATATTGTCCTCACAGTCCGGATACGCCTTTCTTATTGCCTTCAGAAGAGCAGACTTTACCTTTTCCACCAGTATGCCTGTTTCAACGCTGTTTTCGTCTCCCAGAAGAGAAAGCGCCTCAAAAAAACCGTTGTTCATTTTCTTAAATTCCTCCGTTTAAATTAGAATTGTCAGTTATTATCATAATAAAATCCGAAAACTGCCGCAAATCTTACTCTGCGTCAAAATCCTCGTAAATTTTTATATAAGCGATATCAGAAAGCGTAAGCTCTGAGTATACCTCTTCCTCTTCCTCCGTTTCGCCCGGAAACGCAAGAGTTATTTTTTCACGGTCATAACCGCCCAGAAGTCCTACTATTTCCTTTTCGCCGTTAAAATCTCTTATCGCCCTTACTCTGACCGGCATTCCGATACTCGCCTCAAAATGGGATTCCCTTACAAGTTCACGCTCCAGCCCCGGAGAGCCTATCTCAAGTATATAGCTCTGCTGTATCGGATCAGCTTCATCGAGCAGCTTATTTACAGGACGTGTGAAATTCTCACAGTCGTCTATGCCGACTCCGCCTTCCTTTTCAATAAATATTCTGAGGTACCAGCCGGCGCCCTCCTTTTCAAATCTGACATCCCATATGTCAAGATTCTGGCTTTCCGCCTCATCCTTTACAAGGGCATATATTTTCTGTTCGGTTGCCCCGAATTTTTTTATTTTCATAATTATCTCTCCTGATTGATGCAGACAGGCTTTCAAATGCCCCTGCAATAAGAAAGACCGGAAATTTCCGGTCTTAGCTTATACTTTATACATACTATTTCATAGTATAACACATTATGTCCGGAAAATCAAGTATTTTTTTAAAAAAACTCATCAGGACATATTGAGTATTTTCTGCCATCTCTCCTCATGCGTTCCGGAGGTTATAAGATATCGTGCAACATTTACAGCGTCATAAAGGTCAACGCTTCCGCTAAGGTTTGTATCAGACATTGCAAAACCGAGAGAGCTTTCAAAACCCTCCGAAGCGATCCCCATGATATACTTTGCTATTGCAACAGCATCATAAAGTGAGATATCTCCGCTTTCATCTGCATCTCCTCTTACTCCTATACCTATAGGTACAACTGCGGCAGTCTGTCCGTCAGCAATTATATTTACCTTATAAGGTGTTGTGTCATTGCTTATAAGTCCGCTTTCGCCGACGCTGAAATCTATAAGCGAAAATGCGTCAATACCGAATGTCAGAAAAGCCACAGAGGCAGATACTGTACATGCCAGCATTTTTAACGTCTTTTTAATCTTCATAAGCCTCTCCTTTCCGGCATGCGCCAGTCTATAGCAATCCAATAAAACAGCATAAGACAATATGTAATCCAAGTTGTCAGATTATGTTTCAGAATTTTGCTGGTCTGCTGTAGTTCACTGCTTATATAATACCATATAAGCACAGTACATGTCAAATATTCTTTTGACGAATCAACGTCTTTTACTGCCGGAAAGTGCATTTTTTCTTGACATTGAGAAATAAATTTTATATAATTATAGTGTGAAAAAGTATATAACAATAATCATGCGGCAGTGCCTCAGCCGTTTACCCATTGAATAAAAGGAGAATAATAAAATGAATAAAAAGAGAATTCTTGCAGGACTTGCCGCTGTCCTTATGACGGCAGTAACGCTTACAGCCTGCAAAGGCGATTCGGATAAATCTTCTTCTGAAAAATCTTCAGATAATGCCGGAGAAAGTTCAGATATTGCAGCTGATGCTTCTGTGGACGCTGATAATGCTGAAAAAAAGGGACAGACTATAAAATGGCTCAGCTATTATGATGTAAATCCGTCGGGAAACGACAGCCGTTCAATCGCGCTCACCCTTTTTGAGGATGTTTACGGCGGAAAGGTTGAATGGGTTCCGACTACAAACGACACAAAGTATGACGATCTTGCAAATATTCTTTTAAGCGGCGATTCTGTGGATATGTTCCCTTACGAGTGGGACGCTGTTCCTAACGGAGTATCCAAAAATCAGTATCAGCCTCTCGATGACTACATAGACTTAAACGATGAGCTGTGGGCAGGAATGAAGGATACAGCGGATAAAATGGCTTATAAAGGTTCACACTATGTTGTGCCTTATTCAATAGACGATCCCGTCTGCCTGATATACAGCAGGAAAATGATGAAGGACGAGGGTCTTGACGATCCGTATGAGCTTTACCAGAAGGGCGAATGGGACTGGGACGTTTTTATGGATATGATGAAAACCTTTGCTGAAAACGGCGGTGAAGAGACAAGGTATGGCTGTGCAGGCTGGATTGAACAGGCGCTTATGCAGTCATCCGGTCAGACAATCGTAAATTATGACGGGCAGAAGTTCACTAACAATATTGATAGTCCTGAAATTGAAGCAGCTGAAAAGGTGCTTGAGGAAATCTGCGATTCTAACCTTTATTCTGATTCATGGTACACATATTTCCCTGATGACGGCTCTGTTCTTTTCTGTGGAATAGCTCCATGGGCGCTTGCTGAATCAAACGGTATGAATCCTGACGAGGATATATTCCTTGTGCCATTCCCTAAGATGCCTGGCTCTGACAAATATTACACAAGCTGTTCATATGGCGCAAAAATGCTTGTTGCCGGTTCTGACAAGGGTGAAGCAGTTGCTGAATATATAAAATGTGAAAGACTTGCCGTTACAGAAGAACAGTATGTTCAGGCTGCAAAGGAAAAGGCTCTTACTCCCGAAGTAAATTCAGACGGCGAAAAAACAAAGTTCCTGACAGAGGAACAGTGGAATGCATGGCAGTCAATGCTTGATCCGAAAAACATCACACCTGTTTTTGATTACGGATTTGGCATGGGTTCTGAAATGACTGAGGAAACCTATGATTACAGTACGAGAGGTACTATGCTAAATCTTACAGATTCTGTTTTAAGACCAATTGAAGGTTCTACTGCCGACTGGTCTGAAATTCGTGATTCCTTCAAATCCGCCGTTGATAAGGCAATTGAAAAGTATAACTGATAAATTTATTCAGGGCGACCATTGGTCGCCCATTGCATTAGAACGTATCCACATAAAATGCTCTGACAGGAGGATTTTCTTAAATGAATGCCTGCGATATTATTTTTAAAACCAAAAGAAAACAGCCGCTGAGCTATGACGAAATGAAATGGTTTATAGACGGATATGTAAACGGAAACATTCCTGACTATCAGGTCTCTGCCTGGCTCATGGCTGTCTGCTTTAACCCTCTCACAAAGGAAGAAACAAAAAATCTTACAATTATAATGCGTGATTCCGGCGAAGTTTCTGATCTTTCCGGAGTTGGAACTGTAACAGCCGACAAGCACAGCACCGGTGGAATCGGCGACAAAACAAGCCTTGTGATCGCTCCCGTATGCGCTGCATGCGGACTTCATGTCCCGAAAATGTCCGGCAGAGGTCTGGGATTTACCGGCGGAACTATAGATAAACTTGAAAGCATTTCCGGTTTCAATGTAAGCATGAGCTTTGAAAAATACATCGAAACGGTTAAGAATACCGGAACAGCAATAATTTCACAAAGCGGCAACCTCGTTCCGGCAGACAAAAAGCTCTATGCACTTCGTGACGTAACTTCAACTGTTGACAGCATACCGCTTATATGCTCCAGCATTATGAGCAAAAAGCTTGCGACCGGCGCAGACTGCATACTGCTTGATGTAAAGACAGGAAGCGGAGCGTTTATGAAAAATCCGGATGAAGCTGAAAAGCTCGCCTCTCTTATGACCGAAATCGGCAATGATTCCGGAAAGAAATGCCGCGCACTTATAACAGATATGAATCAGCCGCTAGGTCATGCTGTTGGTAATGCGCTTGAAGTTGAGGAAGCCGTACAAATACTCAGAGGAAGCCAGAAGGGCAGACTTTATGAGCTTTGCATGATACTTGCTGCCAATATGCTTGAGCTTGCCGGAAAAGGTTCATACGACAAATGCCTGAAAAATGCAGAAAGCTCAATACAAAACGGAGATGCGCTGAGAAAATTCAGGGAAATGGTCGAAGCACAGGGCGGTGACAGCCGTTTTACCGAAGACCTGTCATTGCTTCCGCACGCTGAACATAAGCTTGAAATACACGCTGATATGGATGGCTTTATATCCTCCGTAAACAGCGAAGATATTGGATTTGCCGCATTAATGACAGGCGCCGGAAGAAGCCGCAAGGAGGATAATATTGACCACAGCGCCGGAATTATCATGAACTGTGAAATTGGAAGCTTTGTCAGCAGAAATGATGTAATAATGACGCTTTATTCCGGAAACAGAAAAAATCTTGACGCCGCCGCAGAACGTGCGAAAAGGGCTATAGCAATAACCCCGGATATGCCGGAAATCCCTCCGCTTGTATACAAAATTATTTAGCTTGCCATAAACATTCTCAAAGCTATTGACATATCATAAAAAAAAGTATACAATAAAGGGTAATACCGATAATAGTACAAATGACGCATTAATTCGTCAGTAATGTACAGCTGTTAAAGGACGGTTGCCGCAATGCAAAAAACAACATCAGGAATCAAAGCCGGTGCTCTTGGAGCAGTAATTTATTTTTCAGCTCTGTTAGGCGGCTATATCCCGCTTTTTCTGCTGTCGGGCTACATTTTTCTGAAGGAAAGCAACAGCTGGCTTAAACGGGCAGCATTTAAAGCAATTGTACTCATGCTTGTTTTTTCCGGCCTTATTGCTGTAATAGATATGCTTAATGAGATTCTTGGCATTTTCAACAGTCTTTTTATGCTTGAGCTTGAAATACCGCTTGAGCTTGACAGAGTGCTTGAAAATATCGTAAGCATTGCCAAAACTATTACTTTTGCAATTCTTGGATTCAAGGCGCTCGGACAGGAGGACGTCCGTATTCAGACAATTGATAATGCGATTTGCAGTGAACAAGATATTTCTGCAAATGTCAGCGATAAAAATAACTTTAAAAAGGAGTAATAATATTATGAGCTTTTTAGACAAACTTAAAAATACTGCCGGAAGTGCAATGGCAGCTGTTAGCGATGCCGCAAAGGACGTTTCCGACAAGGGCAAGGAAATGACTGAAAAGGCAAGAATCAACAAAGCTATCAAAAATGAGCAAACAAAGGTCAATAATCTTTACATGATTATCGGTCAGAAGGTTTTTGAGCAGAATGCATCTGCTCCGGCAGGACTTGAAGATCAGTTTAACGGAATCAGAACTGCAAAGGCTGAAATCGAAAGACTCCAGAAAGAAGCCGACCTTATGTCAGCCAATGCTTCACCAAAATGCCCGTCATGTGGCGCTGATGTATCAGCAGGTCAGCCATTCTGTCAGAAATGCGGAACAAAGCTTGGCACAGCACCGGCTCAGACAGTGAACAGCGCTCCTGAAACTCAGCCGGGAACACCTGAAACAACAGATAATAACACAGCAAAATAATATGCTGTCTGATTTCCCCCGATTTTTGGATCGGGGGAATTTTTTTGCAAAAAATAAGGACGGAAAAAATACCGCCCTTACAAATATACTCTTTATGCCAAGCCATTTTACTCCGTCTACTGCCACTCATCATAATACGGCTGCGCTTCGTCCTGATTCCATTCATCATATGGTTGTGCTTCGTCATAATTCCATTCATCGTACGGCTGCGTTTCATCCTGACTCCATTCATCAGTCGGCAAAGCTACTTTTGGTATCGTTTCCCCATTCAACGCTGCTGCAAGCCTCTCATACACATTTAATGCATCGCTTATGTGAAGCGGTTCTGTATAATGTGATCCCGGCGCTCCTGTTGTTACCAGAACGTACTGTTTACCGTCTATCTCTGCCAGAGACGCCAGACATAAGCCGGCTTCGTCTGTGTAGCCTGTCTTTCCGCCAAGTATCCTTCCGCCATCAAAATAGGACGAATCCAGTTCAGAAAACAATGTGCTTGAAAGTGTTATGCCGTCCGGATGCTCATCTGTTTCGGTATAGTAGCTCTGGGATGTAAATATCTCATAGAATGTGTCATTTTTCAGCGCATACCTCAGAAGCAGTGAGATATCAGCTGCTGTTGAATAGTGCTCATAATTCTGGAATCCACATACATTTGTAAAGTTTGTATTTTCCATTCCAAGCTCCTTAGCCTTCTGGTTCATAAGCTGAACAAAATCCCATTCACTTCCGCTTATATAGTTTGCCAATGTCAGGCAGCATTCCGCACCAGAGCTTAAAACCGCACCATAAAGCAAATCACGATAGCTTACCTCTTCATACGCCAGAAATCCAGCAGTCGAACCGTTTTCCGCATTTACCTGATCGTATATGCTTCCGCTTATCATTATTGTTTCGTCAATATTATAGACATTTTCTATAGCAACTATAGCCGTCATTATTTTTGTAAGCGATGCCGGATAAATCTGTTCATATTTATTCTGCGAAAACAGTTCATTTCCGTCTATGTCCGTCAGAAGTACTGCCTCGCTGTCTATTTCAAGTCCCTCAAAGCTCTCTGCGCCGACTGTTGGCTCAGGATCTGTAGGTGTCTGGGTTGTCGTTTCAGTTTCAGACTCTCCACCAGTTTCAGAAACAGATTCACTTGCAGAAACGGAAACTGCCTCTGTTCCTCCCGAACGCTTTTTCATAAGTGTGATGCCGCCCAGAATTATAAGCAGAAGCAGCAAAATAATAAAAAGCCAGAGCGCAACTCCTCCGGCAGAATTAGACTCTTTTTTCATTTTCTCCCCTTTTAGACCTTTTAAAACCGTCATTCCGACAAATTGCAGACAATAGCTGTTCATCATTGTCTGCACACATTTTAAGGCAGTACCGTACATCCTACAATACTGCCTTAATAATTTTATCATATCTGAAAGGTTACGTCAATGTTCATAAAATACAAAACTCGGAAATCAAAACGCATAAAAACAGTGCAAAAATGTGCAATCTGATTGTATGCAAAGCTTTCAGACAACATTTATTAAGCGCCGGCCAGGGTGTGTTGACGCTATATTATAAGCTTATTAAAATGCGAAACTATATCATTCCAGAGATCTGCGTTTACACCTTCACTCTGTACACCGCTCCCGGATACTTTCCTGAATGTCTCAACTGAATTTTCTGTCGGTGCATCATATATTCCCGTAATTTCAACAAACGGTATATTCAGATACTGCTTTCCGATCTTATTAAGCATAACCTGCAATATGTATATCTCTGCCCCTGCGCTCCCCGGAATAAGCTCATAATCCCTTCTGAATACATCCGGCTTCAATATCTCTTTATAGTAGCTGTCATATACTTCAGTAAGCTTTTCCCACGTCTGTGAATTCACAGTTCCGGTCTGCGGCATACCGTATATACGCTGAAACGCCCTCACTGCCTCTGCGGTCTGCTCATCATAAATTCCGTCCGGAGAAACCGGAGGAATAAGCGAGTTATAAAAGGATATTTCATACAAAAGTCTTTGAAGCTCCTTTATATGCTCCCTCTGCTGTTCATCGCTGTACAAAGTCCGTCACCTCCCGCCTATTCAATAACATATCCCGGATTCTGATAGGGACGCTTGTCATAACCGTATCTCAGATCGGAATAAACTCCGGCAATCTCATTCCAGGTTGCCGCACCCGCAAGTCCGTTTGCCGGAAGTCCGAACTGATTCTGAAATGCAAGTACAGAGGAGCGTGTAACCGGCCCGAAATATCCTGTATTTTCAACGGCAGGTATATTCGGGTATGTCTTGTTGATAAAGCTCAGATATTCCTGAAGAAGCCTTACATCCTCGCCTCTCATCCCTTCTCTCAGAACTCTTCCCTGGAAAAGGATTATATCAGAACCGTCATCCACAGGTATTGACCTTACAATACCTTCATACGCTCTGTAAATGTCAAGCCATGTCTGCCGGTCAACTGTTCCTGTCTGAGGAAGTCCGTAAACCTGCTGAAATGACTTTACAGAAGCCTCCGTCTGTTCTCCGAAATATCCTGTAATGTCAACCGGCTGAACTGCTGAATAATACGCTCCTATTACTGCAAGAAAATACTGTAATATGCGAACATTTCCATTCTGCATTCCTATGCTCAGTTCCTCATTATACCTTTTTTGCACATCCTCAAGGCTTAGTCCCTCCGAGTTAAGCTCCGCAAGCCTTTTTATACTGGTATAGATATACATGATCTTGTACCACGTTGCCTTGTCAACCTCTCCGGTCTGCGGAAGATTAAAGATCTCCTGAAATTTTTTCACTGCATCCTCGGTTGCGTCATCAAAAACGCCGTCAATTTCCGGAATTTTCGGAATAGCAGGATAGTTTCTGGATATTCTGTTAAGCCTTATCTGTATATCACGAACCTCGTTGGACATAAGTCCGTTTTTAAGCTCAATTCCGGGATATGATTCCTCTATCCTTGCAATCGGCGCATTTCTTACTATATTTATATCATTTCCGTAATAGTACTGCAATATCTCATAGGGCGTATACCCTCTTTCCGCAAGATCAACCGTACCCCACTGTGAAAGTCCGTCGCATACCACAGTTGTACCGTTGCAAAATTGTGTAAAAAGCGGTTCAACACTGCCCTGGTGCACAACATAGTCATTGAATATTTCATCGACAATTTCACTTATATTCTCAAAAATTTCACGACCGTAAATAAACTTCTGATCGTACTGCGTTGAATTCGTTATATCGAAATCATATCCCTTTGAACGATACCACTCAGTATATATACGGTTAAGCGCAAACGTTATTATTGCATAAATATTCGCTCTGAGGGAGCTTTCCGGCCAGGTCGGAAATATCTCACTGCTTGCTACATTTTTAACGTAGTCCGGAAAGCTTACAGTTACATTTTCAGCATTGTCCCCCGGACGTCCAAGATGAACTGTTATAGTTTCCGGTATAAACGGTTCTGCTGCCATATCATCACTCCTTTTTCAGCACAGGCCTTGTAAGATGTTGTATCAGATATCCGGCTCTGTGTTTTCATTTACAATTGACTGTCCGTTATCCTGATAACTAAAAGGAATCGGAATCAGATTAAACCGTTGTATTGACGTTATTCCTCCAAAAATCGGAACATCTGAACTTACTGCCCTGTAATATCCGTCAGAATAAACGCTCACCGTATAGACCGCATAATTTTGAAAGGATTCCGGAAGAACCCTTTTCGTATTCGGCGGTGCAGGAAGCTTTATTTTTTTCACAGAACCGCTTTCGTCCGTACTTCCGCTGAATATCAGCTCATCTCCGTTTTCGCCTTTCTTTACAACTGTTACCGCAGCGTTCGGCACAGGCATGCTGTTGTCAGCCGTTCTTACCTCAACCTTTAAAAAGCCATAGTCAGTGTATGGGACACTTTCCTCCTCAACACGCTGCGCAGAAATTCTCCGGTAGCCTCTTTTAGTATCCTCTCCGACAGCTCCCGGATCTCCGAACATATTGCTTTCCCTTATAAATTCAGGTATAACAGGCTCTGGAAAACGCTCCTCGAAATCAGTCTCCGGCATTTCTTCAATGTCCGAAGCTTCTTCAGACGGCTTCTCAGAAATATCCTCCTGTTTTAAGGTTTCCTCTGTCATGGACTGGCTCTCCGCAGGTTCAGGCTCTATACTGGCTGCTTCCCCGGTGCTGACCGACGCATCCTTATTCATTGAATAAAACCTCATCATTTCGTCAAGATATTTCTGACTTTCGTTCTTCATATCATTTTCGTTCAAACTGACCCCTCCGTTCAATCAACATATTTTCCGTCATATCATATCATATTATAATCTGCCGAACATTATAACCTTTTTTCTCAGCATCTGTACAAATTGTTTAATCTGCTGTAAATAATCATTAAATTTTATGATATGGCACAAAAGTTTTCTATAACTATTGACCATTTGAACGTCATAAGTTATAATTATTTATGTATAGGAACGATTATTTTGTATTGCTTCTGCTTCACTGTACTCAGATTTCACCTTGGAATATCAGCACTCTGTAAATGTTAATGCAAATACAAAATATATCAAATATTTTTCCGACAAACAAGGAGGTAGTTCTATGAAACATTACGCAAAAAAAGCCCTGTCATTACTGCTGTCGGCAGGTACAATTCTGTTATCCGTTCCTTTCATAAATGCTCATGCAGCTCAGGAAATGTGGCTTGAAGGAGAACAAAACGGATTTAAGTATAAGATACAGCTGAATTACGGATATGTTGAAATAACCGGATATGACGCAGATAAAACAGGGGTTGTGGAAATTCCTGCCGAAATCAGCGGCAATCCCGTAACAACTATCGGATATGCAGCATTTCGTGGCTGCGGAACAGTAAACACTTCTTCCGACTATACGCATGGCTACTCAGGCTGCGGAATAACGGAAATCATTATCCCTGACAGCGTAACCACAATAAAAGATTGTGCATTTGAAAACTGCGAAAACCTGGTTAAAATTCATTTTCCTTCAGGTCTGAAAGACTTTTACGGAACTGAGGACGGCAGATTCAGTGGCTCATGCATCGGATATGCTTCATGGATCAAGGGCTGTAGTAATCTAAAAGAGTACACAATCAGCAGCGATAATCCGTATTACAAGTCTGTAGACGGAATTATATACAGCAAGGACGGCAAAACGCTCGGTCCTGTTCCACTGGCTGTTTCCTACGATTCCATAGACCTTGACGGAATTTCATCAATTGGCGACTTTGCTTTCAGCAGTCATAGTGACATGAAAGGTGACATTGAAATACCATCGCATATAACCTCTTTAGGAAATTATGCGTTTTACGGATGCGGAGCAGATTTTTACTCAGATTATGAAGCGCCTATAAATATCCTGCTGAACGAAGGTCTGACATCGATCGGTGAATACAGTCTTGCAAATATAGGATTCCTGAAAGAAATTGATTTGCCGGATTCTCTTGTTTCATTAGGAAAAGGCGCTCTGGCTGAGGATCGTTCTATTGAAACAGTTGTAGTTCCTCCGAATGTAACCGTAATACCTGACTCATTTCTTGAGGACTGCTACAACATAGAAAGCGTTGAGCTGCCGGAAGGAATCACAGACATCGGCGATTATGCATTTCATGGTTTTATAAAAATGAATTCAATCAAGCTGCCGTCAACTCTTGAAACAATTGGCAAAGGCGCTTTTATGCCGCTTTCGGCATTTGAGGATGATGAAGGACTTTTTTATATCAGCATTCCTGACTCTGTTGAATATATTGGAGAAAAAGCATTTGCCTATAACAAAAATTTAGGAGGTGTAAAGCTGTCCAAAAATACAAAAAAGATTGAACCTGATACTTTCACTGAGTGCGGAATCATAAGTCTTGTCATTCCGGAAGGGGTTACTGAAATATGCGAAAGAGCATTTCAGCAAAACTCTCTTGTTTCGCTGAAGCTGCCTGATACACTTGTTAAAATCGGACCTGCCGCATTTAAGAATGGCTTTGTATATGACGAAATGGAAGGAAACAAATCGGTTATTATTCCTGACAGCGTTACAGAAATCGGCGCCGGCGCTTTTAGCGGATGTTTTCTAAGTGATATAAAGCTTTCATCCAATCTGAAATCATGCGGTTTTCTGGTCGTATCAGGATGCAATCTTTCTTCACTCGAAATTCCTGAGGGAGTAGAAACACTGATCGGACCTACAGTCATGGACACTGACAAAACCACCAGAATTTATCTTCCGAAGAGCCTTAAAGAGCTTTCACCTATTGCAATTGCAAAAAGCGGATACGGCACCCTCACTAACAACAGTGCGCCTTATGAAATTGATTCATACCAGTTTTACGGCGAAAGTATAATAGATGAGATATATTTTGCCGGAACTGAACAACAGTGGAATGCCCTTACAAAGAACTGGAATCTGGAAGAATATTATTCAGATTCATCCGTTATGGACAATGTAAAGATTTATTTCAACGCTTCTGTGGGAAGTAATATTATGGGCGATGCAAACGCAGATGGTATCTTTAATATCGCAGATATTGTTATGATGCGTAATTATATGCTCGGTCAGGGCAGACTGCTCTGCACAGAAGCAGCTGACCTGAATTCAGACGGCAAAGTTGATATATTTGATTTCTGTCTGATGAGACGTACATTGCTTGCGAATGGCAATTAGCAGTATAAACAAGGCAGAAGTCTTGAAAATTACATTAAAAACCTTATGGAAACCCTCGCCGAGGAATATCCTGATGTTGAATTCTATGCCTGGGACGTTGTAAACGAGGCTTTCTCCGAACAGGGTACAATGCGTGAGGCAGGCTCCAGCAAGGTCGTTTCCGGTCAGTCAACATGGGTGCAGGTATTCGGGGACGATTCGTTTATGAACTATGCATTCAAATTTGCAAGAATGTATGCGCCGGAGGGCTGCAAGCTTTTCTACAACGACTATAACGAATATTCACCAAAAAAGCGTGACGGAATCTATAATAAACTTAAAGAACTTGTCGCTGAAGGAAATATTGACGGCGTTGGTATGCAGTCGCACATCGGCATGAGCTATCCGTCAACAGAGCTTTATGAAGAAGCTTTCAGAAAGTATAACGAGCTTGGTCTGGAGATTCATGTAACTGAGCTTGACATTGACCAGAAATCAAACTCACAGGAAGCACAGCTTGAACTGGCACAGCGCTATCAGGATGTATTCAGACTCTACAAAAAGCTTGTAAATGATGGCGTTAATATCACAGCAGTTATTACCTGGGGAATTTAAGATAACAACTCCTGGATCGGCGGATACCCTAACCTCTTTGACGCAGACTATCAGGCAAAGGACGCTTTCTATGCAGTAGCAGATACAGGCATGGAAATACAGAAGATAAAGACAGCAAATGCTCTGAGCTTTGACGGAACTGATATGGATTTTGAGAAAGCATTTAAAATTCAGAAAGAAAATGAAATAGGAAGCGCAGGTTCATTCAAGGCTGTATGGAACAAAAACAGTGTAACACTTAGAATAATCTCTGGCATTGATGGAACTGCAACAGTTATTTTCAGTAATTCTGACGGCACAACAACTGAAAAAACAGCAGATGTAAAGAAAAATGAAAGTCAGGATATAACCATTGACCTTTCAGAAATAAAAAACGGCGGATCGGCAGATATGGAAATTATTATGAGTCCTGCCTTCGGAAAGAATGTCCTCTGGAACACACTCAACTACAAGAACGAGTATGTATTCGGGAAGCTTTATTTCCTTTCGCAGCCTCTTACAGCAGAAGCTGCTCTTGCATCCAGTGCACCAGTCATTGACGGAACTGTTGATGATATCTGGCAGAACGCCTCACCTATTGATATAAATAAATATACTATGGGCAAGGATGGCGCTTACGGTACAGCAAAAATGCTCTGGGACGGGGACTGTATTTACGTTCTTGTTGATGTAAAGGACAAGAAGCTGAGCAAGGCAAGCGCAAACGCATACGAACAGGACACTGTTGAGATATTCCTTGACGAAAACAATGGCAAAACCTCTACTTATGAAGCAGACGATGTCCAGCTGAGAATCAACTATGACAACGAAGTTACGATAACTGACGGTAAATCCGCAGACGGTTATATAACAGCCGCAAAAACAACAAGCGATGGATACATTGTCGAAGCTGCAATACCTTACACGATAAGCCCGTTTAGCGCAGACCAGGTTGTCGGATTTGATGTTCAGATTAACGATGACGGCGATGGTGAGGGCAAGAGAACAGGCATTGCCAACTGGAGCGATCTCACAGGTCAGGGTTACATCAACACCTCCGGCTTTGGTGTGCTTGAATTAAAAAGCGGTTCAGCATCAGCAGTCAAGGGCGATATAAACCTTGACGGAAAGGTAAATACAGCAGACCTTGTTCTTCTCCAGAAATATCTGGTTAACGCTGTAAAGACTCTCAACAGCGCTACAGCAGCCGATATTAACGAAGATAATACAGTAAATGTATTCGATGCAGTACTCCTGAGAAGCGAGTTTCTTAAATAAAATTTGATAAATATCGTAAAATAAAAGTATCGTCGGTGGAAACCGGCGATACTTTTTTGGAAAATTAGTTTTTAAAATTATTATGTCATAATCTTTTTCAACAACTCACTATAAGAAGTTGTCCCTTACCATGAATCTTTATTTCAGCCGCACCGGCAGGAACAAATATACAGTCGCCCTTAAAGAAATTCAACGACTCTCCGTTACTCATAAACATTACACCGCATCCGTCAATACAGAGCAAAACCTTGAAGGACCCTGCATCTGACCTGAAATTCACAAGCTGACGTGTACGCTCTGTATTAATCAGGCATCGATGAACCTGAAAGTATTTACAGCGTGAAATCAGCTCTGTTGCCTCTCCCCTGCGGTATCTGAGCGTTCTCATCGGCTGCCTTGGATCTGCGCTTCCCTTTGTGTTCACAACATCCAGAGCCTTGTCTATGTGAAGCTCTCTCTTTTTGCCGTTTTTGTCAATGCGATTATAATCAAACAACCTGTAGGTAAGATTGGAATTTTCCTGTATTTCCGCAATAAGAGAACCTTTGCAAATCGCATGAACTGTTCCAGCCTCAATGAAAAATGTATCATTTTTGCTGATCTTTACTTTCTGGAGATACTTTTCAACAGTGCCATTTTCAAGGCTTTCTCTCAGCTGTTCCTTTGTTATATCATGATAAAAGCCATAAATAAGCTCTGCTTCCGGCTCTGCATCAAGAACATACCACATTTCCGATTTTCCAAGCTGTCCGTTTTCGTATGTTTTGGCATATTCATCATCCGGATGAACCTGCACCGAAAGATTTTTATATGCGTCAATAAACTTTATAAGAATCGGAAGCTCTCCATCATCATTTGCATAAGCTCCGAGAAATTCCGGATTTTCTTTCAGAACATCCTTTAAAGTTCTGCCCTTGAACTTTCCGCTTGAAATACTGCAAAGTCCGTCCTTATGAGTCGAACATTCCCAGGTTTCAGCAAGCGGAGTCAGATCAATATTTTTTCCGAATTCCGTTTTAAGACGGTTTCCGCCCCATAAGTAGTCCTTTCCAACGGGTTCCAGCAAAAAAGGATTATTATCACAGCTCGAAAATTTGTTTGTCATGAACACTTATCTCCCTGCCAAGCTGAACCTCAATAAGCTGAAGCTCAGTATCCGCAAATATCGTATGTCTGCATCCGGCTTCCATTGTTATGACATCGCCCGGTTTGACAGACTCCTCCATTCCGTCAACAACTGTTCTTCCATTTCCGGAAATTATTGTCCATACCTCATCACGATGCTCATGGCTGTGATAGTTCATGCTGTGTCCTGCATTAAGAGTAACCTTTATTGTCATGCTTTCGTCCTGTGCGTCAATAACAGTATAGCTTCCCCAGGATTTTTCAGCAAACATGACATCCTGTTCAATACTGTCAACATAAGGCTTGATATTTGCCGACTGTTCCTTTTCACTTACAAGGATTCCCTCAGGACTTGCCGAAACAATAATATTTTTAAGACCCATACATAAAACTGGTATGTTAAGCTCGTTTATAACGTAAGTATTTTCACATTCCTCATTTAAAACCGCTCTGCCTATCTTATTTTCGGAAATTTCAGATGTAAGAGCATCCCATGTTCCAAGGTCATTCCAGTAGCCGGAAAATCTCATTACTCTGATGTTTTTTTCCTTTTCAGCAACAGCATAGTCAAAGCTTATCTTTTCAAGAGTTTCATACTTGTCAAAAAGATCATAGTAATCAGTAAAATCAATTATCTCATGAGCCTTTTTCACAAGATATCCAAGCTTGAATATGAAAACACCACAGTTCCAGAGAGCACCCTGTGAAATATATTTTTCAGCTGTCTTTTCATCAGGCTTTTCCTTGAATTCCGAAACTTTACTTATAGTATCCGTTGTTTCAGGAATAATATAGCCGTATTTTTCGCTCGGACAGGTAGGCACAATTCCCATAAGGTAAAGACCATCACTGCCATTTTTGGCTTCTTCCTGAAGCTTTGCTATCGTCCTGAAATATTCGCAGTCAACGTAAGGATCAACCGGACACACAGCAACTGTATCGTCCTCAGGTATTTTCTTTACATCGTGCAGATACATAGCAGCCAGAGCAATTGCCGGAAAGGTATCACGCCTGCATGGCTCTATGCTTATATCAACATTGTTTCCAAGCTGATTCTTTATGGAAGAAACCTGCGTCTTTGATGTAGCAATGGTAATTCCTGCGCCCTCAGAAACAGTGTTTATCTGTCTGTAGACACGCTGTACCATGGATTCATAAATGCCCTCATCATTTTTGAATATTTTAATAAACTGCTTTGAACGAACATCATTTGAAAGCGGCCAGAGTCTTTTTCCTGACCCGCCTGAAAGTAAAATAAAATTCATAGGCAGCTCCTTATCTCTGTGTTCTGATTGGATTGTTCAGGAAGTCATCATACGCCAGACGTATGCCCTCTTCAAGCTCTGTCTTGTACTTCCAGCCAAGTCCCTCAAGCTTTGAAACATCAAGCAGCTTTCTCGGAGTTCCGTCCGGCTTTGAGGAATCCCAGCGTATTTCCCCCTTATAGCCGATAACCTCGGCAACCTTTTCTGTAAGCTCCTTTATTGAAAGCTCCTTGCCTGTACCGATATTAACTGTTTCGTCTCCGGAATAGTTATTCATAAGATATACGCAAGCGTCAGCAAGATCGTCAACGTACAGGAATTCACGAAGCGGCTTTCCAGTTCCCCAGCATTCAACAAACGGCAGATTGTTCTCCTTTGCCTCATGAAAACGTCTTATAAGCGCCGGAAGAACATGACTGTTTACCGGATGGTAGTTATCGTTCGGACCATAAAGATTTGTCGGCATAACTGAAATATAGTCTGTTCCGTACTGTCTGTTTAAATACTCACAGTATTTAAGACCGGAAATCTTTGAAAGAGCATAAGCTTCATTAGTCTGCTCCAGGGATGAAGTAAGCAGGCAGCTTTCCGGCATAGGCTGTGGAGCCATCTTAGGATATATGCATGAAGAGCCTAAAAACAGCAGCTTCTTGCAGCCGTTTTCCCATGCCGAATGAATGACATTCATTTCAAGCGTCATGTTCTCATACATAAAATCAGCCGGAGAATTGGAATTTGCCATAATTCCGCCTACCTTAGCGGCAGCAAGAAATACATATTCCGGCTTTTCAGAATCAAAAAATGCCTTTACATCCGCCTGAGAGCAGAGATTAAGCTCCTGTCTTGTGCGTGTTATTATATTATTGTAGCCCTGTGCCTTTAAAACTCTTACAATTGCAGAACCAACCATTCCTCTGTGGCCGGCAACATATATTTTAGCTGACTTTTCCATTATTCTTTTCCTCCGTCTTTAAGTTTGGCTTCACGCTTTGCAATTTCCATATCGTGAGATACCATAATTCTGATAAGCTCTGAATAGCTTGTTTTCTGTGGATTCCAGCCTAAAATCTTCTTTGCCTTTGAAGGATCTCCCCAGAGGTTATCAACATCAGTAGGTCTGAACCATTCCTTGTTCACCTCAACGATAACCTTGCCTGTATCTGCATCAATACCCTTTTCATCAATGCCGCTGCCTTCCCAGCGAAGCGTTATGCCAACTTCCTTAAAAGCTCTTCTTGTAAAGTCACGAACTGTATGCTGCTTGCCAGACGCAATAACGAAGTCATCCGGTTCGTCCTGCTGGAGCATAAGCCACATACATTCAACGTAATCTTTGGCATATCCCCAGTCACGAAGTGAATCCATATTTCCCAGCTGAAGCTTTTCCTGCAATCCGCATGCAATTCTTGCTGCTGCAAGAGTGATCTTTCTTGTAACGAAGTTTTCGCCTCTTCTCTCAGATTCATGGTTAAACAGGATACCATTTGTTGCAAACATGCCGTAAGCCTCACGATATTCCTTAACCATCCAGAATCCATACTGCTTAGCGATCGCATAAGGACTGTAAGGATGGAACGGAGTTGTTTCCTTCTGAGGAATTTCCTCAACTTTTCCGAAAAGCTCAGATGTCGAAGCCTGATATATTCTGGTCTTTTCTGTGAGTCCCAGAATTCTCACTGCCTCAAGTATACGAAGAACACCGATTGCGTCAACATCACCGGAATATTCCGGAACGTCAAATGAAACCTGAACGTGTGACTGTGCAGCAAGATTGTATATTTCGTCCGGCTGAACAAGACCGATTATTCTGATAAGTGATGATGAGTCTGAAAGATCGCCGTCATGAAGCGTAACTGCATTCTGTGCAATAAGATGATCTATTCTTGAAGTATTTGAAGTGGAGGCACGTCTTGTTATTCCATGTACCTCATAGCCCTTTTCAAGCAGGAATTCTGCAAGATATGAACCATCCTGTCCTGTTATTCCTGTAATTAACGCTTTTTTCATAAAAACCTCCATTAACTGGTCAAATTATATTTAAGGCAATACCGCAGAAGTATTTTTCAGTACTGTCTTAACAGATTTTCCATTATAGCAATATTGCCTTTACTATTTTAAAGAGTACGAAAGAAGTTTACAAGTAATAATCTTGATAAATATAAGCACAATATTGACATGAAAATAAAACCGAAGTATAATTATACAAAAGAAGCACTATGCCGGAGGTGATATTTGTGAAAAATTCTTTTTTTCAGAATGAAATTGAAAAATCCAACAGAATACTCTACACACCTGCACAATTTGCAAAATCAAACCTTATCTATCTTCAGGAAACCGGAGAGTTAAAGGCACACCGGAATCATAAAAGCCAAAAAAGCAGCGTTAAATCATACTTGTTTTTTATAGTTATGGAAGGCTCAGGAAAAATAACACACAAAAATCAGGACTATATTGCTGTTAAAGGAGACTGCGTTTTTCTTGACTGTGAAAATGAATATATTCTTGAAACGAC